>JAODNG010000447.1 GCA_025465385.1 Pseudonocardiales bacterium | reverse complement strand
AACCCGCACATCAGGTACAGCGGCAGGCTGAGCACCTCCAGCGCCACGAACATGGTGAGCAGGTCGTTGGCCGCAAGAAACACCATCATGCCGCCGAGGGAGAACAAGAACAGCGGGAATACCTCGGTCTGCATCACCGTCTCCGCGGTGCCGACTGCGCCCTGGGCTTGGGCACGGTCCGCCGCGGTGCCCGGCCGTACCGCGGCGTCGGCGCTGAACGCGCCTCCCGGCTCCACGTATCGGTCCGCGATGAGCAGCACCGCCGCCAAACCCAAGGCCAGCAGCGTTCCCCATAAGAACAGCGCCGGCCCGTCGACCGCGATCGTCCCGGCCAGCGTCACCACGTTGCGCCCGTCAGCGGCGAATGAGTAGAGGTGCACACCCAGCGCCGCACCCGCTGCACCCAACGTAAGCAGCGTCAACGCGACCTGCGCCGACCACCGCGCCGGACGGGCCACGAAAGCCTCCACCAGCACGGAAAGGCATGCCGCCCCGAGCACGATCAAGACCGGGGCGATCGCCCCGTAATCGACCGTAGGCGCCTGCAAGTGCGGCACCTGCGCCGCGACTCCGACTCCGACTCCAGCTTCACCGCCGAGCACCTCAGCGACCTCCCTGCCCGACGACCGGGTCGGACAGACCGACCTCGGTGAGCGTGGCCCCGACCGACGGGTTGATGACATTCAACACCGGCTGGGGGTAGAGCCCGAGCAGCAGGATAAGCACCACCAGCGGCGCCAGCACAACGACCTCGCGGACCGACAGGTCGGGGAACCGGGCACGCTGGCGCTGCGCGCCGGCCTCCGGCGCGATCGTGGCGCCCGGACCCTCCAACGCACCCACCACGGCCGCGCCCCGCACCGGACCGTGCATGACCCGCTGGTAGAACCACAACACATACAGTGCGGCCAGGACCATCCCGGTGGTCGCAAGGATCGTGTACACCGGCTGCCGCGGGAAGGAGCCGATCAGCACCAGGAACTCCGAGACGAACGAGTTGGTGCCGGGCAGCGCCAGCGAGGACAACCCGGCCACCAGCATCATCCCGGCCAGCACCGGAGCCAGCACCGCAACCCCGCCGTAGTCGCTGATCAATCGGGAGCCACCGCGGGCCATCAGCATCCCGACGACGATGAACAGCATGCCGGTGGAGATACCGTGGTTGACCATGTAAAGCACCGCACCGGCCTGCGCCTGGGTGGAGAAGGCGAAGACACCCAGCGCGATGAAACCGAAGTGCGCCACCGAGGTGTAGGCCACGAACCGCTTCATGTCGGACTGGCCGACGGCGAGAAGTGCCCCGTAGAGCACCCCGGCGACGGCGAGCACCAGCACCAGCGGGGCCAACGCCCGCGATGCGGCGGGGAACAGCGGCAGGCAGTAGCGCAGGAAACCGTAGATGCCGACCTTGTCCATCACACCGACCAGCAGCACGCCGGCACCTACCGGGGCCTCCGCAGCGGCGTCGGGCAGCCAGGTGTGCAGCGGCACCAGCGGCGCCTTGATCGCGAAGGCGACGAAGAACCCGAGGAACAGCCAGATCTGAGTGCTCTGCGGGACAGTCCCGGCGATCTGCACCAGCGCCGCCCAGTCAAAGGTGCCGTGACCCAGCCGGTTTCCGCTGACCACGAACAGCCCGATCACGCTGGCCAGCATCACCAGACCGCCGAGCAGCGAGTACAGGAAGAACTTGACCGCCGCGTACTGCCGTCGCGGACCGCCGAAGCGGCCGATCAGGAAGTACATCGGCACCAACATCACTTCGAAGAACAGGTAGAACAAGAAGACATCGGTGGAGACGAAGACGCCGATCAGCAACGACTGCAGGGCCAGCAGCAAGGCATAAAAGCCCGCCGGGGTTCGGTCCTGGGACATTTTGTCTGCCCAGGACGAGCCCATCACGATCGGCACCAGCACGCTGATCAGCGCGATCATCACCAATGCGATGCCGTCGATACCGAGCGCGAAGCGGGTCCCGAAGGCCGGGATCCACGGAATGGACAGGGTTAGCTGCAGGCGCCCGCCGCTGGGGTTGTAGGCCGACCAGGCCAGCGCAGCCAATACCAGCTCGGCCAGCGCGAACGCCATCCCGGTAGCCTTCGCAACGGTCGGCGCCGAGCGCATCGGGGCGACCACCGCGCTACCCACCAGCGGCAGCAGCAGCATCGTCAGCAGCAGAGCACCGCCACTCATGAGTAGCTCACCGCCAGCAGGAAGGCGATCACCACGATCGCACCGCCGAGCATGCCCAGGGCGTAGCTACGAACGAAGCCGGTCTGCAGCCGGCGCAGCCGTCCCGAACTGCCACCCAGCAGAGCTGCGGTGCCATTGACCACCCCGTCGACGCCCTTGTTGTCCACGAACACCAGCGCCCGGGTGAGCCAGGTGCCGGGTCGCGCGATAATTGTCTCGTTGATCGCGTTGGCGTAGAGATCAGCCCTGGCGGCGGCCACCGGCAGCGAGACCCGCTCCGGTCTGATCACCGGCACCGGGTTGCGACCGACGAACAGCCAGGCGGCCAGCACCCCTACTGCGGAGACCAGCACGGTGAGGATCGGCACCAGCACGGGCGGGAACGGCGCCTCGGCCGGCACCAGCGAGCCCACCGAGGGTTCCAGCCACCGAGCCAACCGACCGCCTGAGGCCAGGAAGTATCCGGCGACCAGCGAGCCGACTGCCAGCGGCACCATCGGCACCCACATCACCGGCGGGGACTCGTGCGGGTGGTACTCCTGGCCGTCGGCGCTGCGCAGGTTGCGCCAGCGCTCCTCGCCGAAGAACGTCATGAGCATCAGTCGGGTCATGTAGAAGGCGGTCAGGCCAGCGGCGAGCAGCGCGATGGTGCCGAAGAGCCCGCTGGCGGCCCCGCCCGCCGCGTACGCCGCCTCGATGATCGCGTCCTTGGAGTAGTAGCCGGACAGGAACGGGAAGCCGATCAACGCCAGGTAGCCGCAGCTGAAGATGACGAAGGTGATCGGCATGTGTCGCGCCAGCCCGCCCATCCGGCGCATGTCGATCTCGTCGTGCATCCCGTGCATCACGGAGCCTGCTCCGAGGAACAACCCCGCCTTGAAGAAGCCGTGGGTGAGCAGGTGCACGATGCCCAGCGCGTAACCGGCCGGTCCCAACCCGACCGCGAGGACCATGTACCCGATCTGGCTTACCGTGGAGTAGGCCAGCACCTTCTTGATGTCGTCGTAGGCGCAGCCGATGATCGACCCGATCAGCAAGGTGATCACCCCGACCGCCGCGACAACCAGCCGGCCGTTCGGGCTGAGGTTGTACAGCGGGCTGCACCCGGCGATCAAGTACACCCCGGCGGTCACCATCGTCGCGGCGTGGATCAGCGCCGAGACCGGGGTCGGGCCCTCCATCGCATCGGGTAACCATGCCTGCAGCGGGAACTGACCGGACTTGCCGCAAGCCCCCAGTAGGAGCAACAGGGTGATCGCCAGCAGGGTGGGGCCGCCGATCTCGCCGGCGCGGGGGAACACCTCGGAGAACCGCACCGTGCCCAGTGACCGCCAGATCAAGAAGATCGCCAACGTCAGCCCGACATCACCGACCCGGTTCATCAGGAACGCCTTCTTCGCCGCCGTCGCGGCGCTGGGACGGTCCTGGTACCAGCCGATCAGCAGGTAGGAGGCCAGGCCCACCCCTTCCCAACCGAGGTAGAGCATGACGAAGTTGTTGGCCAGCACCAGCACGAGCATCGCCGCGACGAACAGATTGAAGTACCCGAAGAACCGTCGGCGCCCCGGGTCGTCGGCCATGTAGCCGATCGCGTAGAGGTGGATCAGCCCCCCGACGCCCGTGATAAGCAGCACGAAGGTCAGCGACAGTGGATCGAGCCGCAGTCCGTAGTCGACCTGCAGGGAGTTGACCGCGAACCAGGTACCCAGCCCCAGCTCCCGGGTCCGCTGCGACGCGTCGAAACCCAGCATCTGGGAGAACAGTGCCACGCCGTAGCAGAAGGCCGCGAGCACCGTCGCGCAACCCAGCAGGTGCCCCCAGGCGTTGGTGCGGCGGCCACCGACCAGCAGCACGAGCGCACCGAAGGCCGGCAGCGCGACAAGCATCCACGCGTAGACCGCCGTCCCCTCGGCGGCAGCCACGGAGGGCAAGACCTCGGTCACCGCGTCCCCCCTCAGGATTTCAGTACTTCAGCAGGTTCGCGTCGTCGACCGAGGCCGACCGGCGCGTCTTGAAAATCGCCATGATGATGGCCAGCCCGACCACCACCTCGGCGGCCGCGACCACCATCACGAAAAACGCCATGATCTGCCCGTCCAGGGTGCCGTTGATCCTGGAGAAGGTGATCAGAGTCAGGTTCACCGCGTTGAGCATGAGCTCGATACACATGAAGACCACCACCGCATTGCGGCGTACCAACACACCGATGGCGCCGACGGTGAACAGCAGCGCCGACAGCAGCAGGTAGTACGTCGGGGTCATTGCGAAACCTGCCTGCAGGATCGAGCCATCACTTCTGCTCCTCCTGGTCCGCGGCCGTCGGTGGCACCGGCCCGCGCAGGACGCGGGCGTCCGGCTCCGCGCCGGCACTGACAACGCTGCGGACGTCAGCGTCGAGACGATCGCGTCCGGTGGACTCAAGCAGTTCGGACAACGACTCCGGGGCCACCGAACCGTCGGGCAGCAGGGCCGGGGTGGCCACCGAGTTCATGGTGGCGAACACTCCAGGACCCGGCAGCGGGGACGGACGCTCGCCCCGGATCCGGGCTTCCACCCGCTCGCGCTGAGTCAACCTGCCCTGCTTGGAGCGCTCGGTGAAGGCCAGCACCATCGCGCCGACCGCCGCGGTCATCAGCAGGGCCGAGGTGAGCTCGAAAGGAAACAGGTAGTCGGTGTACAGGCTGCGGCCCAGGTTGGCGACGTTGCCGCCGCCAGTGCTGTTGACCTTCACCAACCCGACCGCGGTGACCCCGGCGAAAGCCCGGCCCAGCATCGACACCAGCAGCGCGGCCAGCCCGATCCCGGCGAGTGCCGCCGCGACACGCTGACCGCGGAGCACCTCAACCACCGAATCGACACTTTCCTTGCCCACCAGCATCAGCACGAAAAGGAACAGCATCATGATCGCGCCGGTGTAGACGATGATCTGCACGAAACCCAGGAACGGCGCTTGCTGGACCATGTACAGCGCGCCCAAGCACAGCATGGTCTGCGCCAACCACAGCGCCGAATGCACCGCATTGCGGGCTAACACCATGGCCAGCCCACCAGCCAGCGCGAGCGGGCCCAGGATCCAGAACGCGATGGTCTCCCCGAGACCGATCACTCTTCCTCCTCCCCCACCGCACCCGAACGGCGCTCCAAGCTCGGACCCTGGACGTAATAGTCCTGCTCGGTCTCGCCCAGCCGCATCGGATGCGGGGGTTGCTCCATCCCGGCCAACAGCGGCGCCAGTAGGTCCTCCTTGGTGTAGATGAGGTCCTGGCGGTTGTCGTCGGCCACCTCATACTCGTTGGTCATGGTCAACGAACGGGTCGGGCACGCCTCGACGCACAGGCCACACCCGATGCAACGCAGGTAGTTGATCTGGTAGATCGCGCCGTACCGCTCCCCCGGCGAGTAGCGCGCCTCCTCTGTGTTGTCCCCGCCCTCAACGTAGATCGCGTCCGCGGGGCAGGCCCACGCGCACAGCTCGCAGCCCACGCATTTCTCCAGCCCATCCGGGTGCCGGTTGAGCTGGTGCTTACCGTGGAAGCGCGGTGCAGTGATCTTCTTCACCTCGGGGTACTCCTCGGTCACCACCTTCCTGAACATCGTCGAGAAGGTGACCCCGAAACCCTTGACCGGATCAAGCAGTCCCATGACCGTCCTCCTGCCTCGGCGGCGGCGCGCCATTGCCCGACGCAGCAGTGCCCGGCACGCCGGCACCCACTGCGGCGCGCCGAGGCGGCGACGGCGGCACCACCAGGTCCAGTGGGGGCAACGGGTAGTCCGAACCGGCGGTGACGATTTCGCGGGTGCGCTCAACTGGTGCGCGCTGGGGCAGCAGGAAGGCGACGACCAGCAGGATGACTAGCAAGAAGCCGCCAACTACGAGGATCTCGCCGGGAGTGACCGCGGCGCCGCGCAGCGCCCGGGCGCCAGAAACCAGCACGATCCACACCAGGCTTCCCGGCACCAGCACCTTCCAGCCCAGCGCCATGAACTGGTCGTAACGCATCCGGGGCAGGGTGCCGCGCAGCCAGACGAACACGAAAAGGAACGCCAGCAGTTTGCCGATGAACCACAGCGGTCCCCACCAGCCGCGGTCCAGCGCTCCGCCGGCCAGCGGCCACGGGGCATGCCAGCCGCCGAGAAACAGAGTGGTCGCCATGGCCGAGACGGTGACCATGTTGACGTACTCGGCGAGGAAGAAGAGCGCGAACTTCAATGACGAATATTCGGTGTGGAAACCACCAACCAGCTCCGACTCCGCCTCGGGCAGGTCGAACGGGGCTCGGTTGGTCTCGCCCACCATCGACACGCAGAACACCGCGAAGCTGGGGAACAGCAGGAAGACGAACCACCACTGCCGCGACTGCGCGGCCACGATATCCGCTGTGGACAGCGAACCCGAATACAGCACCACCGCCACGATCGACATCCCCAGCGCGATCTCATAAGAGATCACCTGGGCGGCCGAGCGAAGCGATCCCAGCAGCGGGTACGGCGAGCCCGACGCCCAGCCGGACAGCACGATCCCGTAGACGCCCAGCGACGAGCAGGCGAGCACCACCAGCACCCCGACCTGCAGGTCGGTGATCTGCAGCACCGTGTGTTCACCGAAGATCGATACTTCACCGCCGAGCGGGATCACGGAGAACGCCGTGAATGCCGTGATAGCGGAGATGATCGGAGCCAGGATGTACACCCAGCGATCGGCCATCGCCGGCTGGATGTCCTCCTTGAACGCCAGCTTCAACCCATCGGCCAGGGACTGCAGCAACCCGAAGGGCCCAACCCGGTTGGGGCCCGGGCGCTGCTGCATGCGCCCGACCACCCGGCGCTCCATCCAGATCATGAACAAGGTCATGACCATCAGGAATACGAAGATCACGACGACCTTCACGATGATCAGCCACAGTGGGTCGTCGCCGAGCAGTGCTTCGGTGGGCGTCATGACCTGCCTCCCCGCTGCGTCTTGGCTGCTCCTGCGGTGCCGGCCGGGGCGCCGTTACCGCTGCGGACAGTAACTACGGTGCCGTGGCCGGCGCCGAGGTTGCTCCGGACGGTAGCGGGTCCGGAGTTCCCCGGGACCCACACCACGCCCGGGGGCAGGTCAGCGGCCGCAGCCGGCAGCGTCACCGAGCCCCGCTGGGTGGACACCGTGACCCGGCCACCAAGATGTACCCCCAGCTCAGTGGCGGTGGCTTCGGACATCAACGCAACGGCAGTCCGTGCGGTCCCGGCCAGATGCGGCTCGCCGTCCTGCATCGACCCGTTGTCCAGTAGCCGCCGCCAGGTGGCCAGCAACGCCTTGCCGTCGCCGAGCTCCGGTACCGGCGCCGCGGCCACCTGTGGGGAACCCATCCGGGCTCCGGCATAGGTACCCAGCGCGGCGAGGCCGGCCCAGGAGGCGGCCGGAGTCTGGGTGAACAGATCGACGTCCATCTCGACGGCCAGGCTGTCCAGTACCCGGCAATCCGGCATGGTCGCGGCGCCTCCCCGGGCCGGACCTATCCCTGAGCTGATCGTGGTGCCGAACTCCCGGCGGCGACCCTCCCAGTCCAGGTAGCTGCCCGCCTTCTCCAGCGCGGACGCGATCGGCAACACCACGTTGGCCGCCCGAGTCACCGCCGAGGGCCGCATCTCCAGGCTGACCACGAACGGGACCCGGCTCAGCGCCTGCTCGGCCAGCCGCGGATCCGGCAGGTCGGCGGGATCCACGCCGCCGATGACCAGCCCACCCAGCTGTCCCGCGGCCGCGGCCGCGATGATGCCTTCGGTGTCCCGACCCGGGTGGCTTGACAGCGTCACACCCCAGGCACTCTCGATCTCCGCGCGGGCCGCCGGGTCGGTGACGGGTCGGGCACCAGGCAGCAACGTCGGCGTTGCGCCGGCCTCCAGGGCACCCCGCTCACCGGCTCGCCGCGGGATCCAGGCCAGTCGGGCGCCGGTACTCGCGGCCAACCGCGCCACCGCGGAGTACAACCCGGGCACCTCGGCGGCGCGCTCACCGACCAGCAGCACCGCTCCCGGCGCACCCAACGCGTCGCGGGCCGGACCGTCCAGCGTGTCCAAGGCATCGGGCTCACCGCCGGGCGCCACCTGCAGCAGCGTGCCGAAGGTCCGGCGCACCGCGGGGGTGGTGAACTGGCCAAGGTGCCACACCGGCATCTCGCGATCGCGGGCGGCGCGCCGCAGCCGCAGGTACACGATCGGCGACTCTTCCTCGGGCTCGAAGGCCACGCAGAGCACCGCGGGGGCGGCGCTGAGGTCGTCGTAGGTGACCCCACCGGTGTCCGGTCCGACGCCGACCACGTGCGCGGCGAGAAACTCCAGCTCCTCGGCCGAGTGCGGCCGGGCCCGGAAGTCGATGTCGTTGGTAGCTAGCGCGACCCGGGCGAACTTGGCGTAGGCGTAGGCGTCCTCCACGGTCAGCCGGCCGCCGGTGAGCACTCCGACACCAGAGTCCCGGGCCGCCAACAGTCCGGTGGCCGCAGCCTGCAGTGCCTCAGTCCACGACGCCGGCCGCAAGCCATCGCCGAGAGAATCTCGGATCAGCGGCTGGGTGATCCGGTCCGAGGCACTGGCGTAGGCGAAGGCGAAGCGGCCCTTGTCGCAGTTCCACTCCTGGTTGACCTGCGGGTCAAGGCCGGCGAGCCGGCGCATCACAATGCCGCGACGCCAGTCAGTGCGCAGCGCGCAGCCGCTGGCGCAGTGTTCGCATACCCCGCGGGTGGACACCAGGTCGAATGGTCGGGATCGGAACCGGTAGGCGGCGCTGGTCAGCGCGCCGACCGGGCAGATCTGGATGGTGTTGCCGGAGAAGTAGGACTGGAAGGGCTTGTCGGCGGCTACCCCGACCTGCTGGTCAGCGCCGCGTTCGAGCATGTCGATGAACTCGTCACCAGCGATCTGCTCGGAGAACCGGGTGCAACGCGCGCACAGCACGCAGCGCTCCCGATCGAGCAACACCTCGGTGGAGATCGGAATCGGCTTGGCGAAGGTCCGTTTCGTCTCAACGAACCGGGAGTCTGCACGGCCGTTGGACAGCGCCTGATTCTGCAACGGGCACTCGCCGCCCTTGTCGCAGATCGGACAGTCCAGCGGATGATTGATCAGCAGCAGCTCCATCATGCCCTGCTGCGCCTTGTCCGCCACCGCCGAGGTGTGCTGAGTCTTCACGACCATGCCGTCGGCGACCGTGAGGCTGCAGCTGGTCTGCGGCTTGGGCATCGGCCGCCCACCCATCTCCACCTCGACCAGGCACTGGCGGCAGGCGGCGACCGGGTCGAGCAGCGGGTGATCGCAGAACCGCGGCACGATGATGCCCAGCCGCTCGCAGGCCCGGATCACCAGCTCACCCTTGGGCGCGTCGACCTCACGGCCGTCGATGGTCAGCCGGACATGCCCCTCGGGAACGGCGCGGCTGCCGGCTGCCTGCTGTGCCAGCGTCATCTGTGCGATCCTGCCAGGCCGACCTTCGACCCTGGATTGATCTGCTGCGGGCGTCCGTATGCGGGTTGCTTGGCGCACAGGTCCAGGAACTCCTGGCGGAAGTACTTGATCCCGCTGATGATGGGGCTGGCGGCGCCGTCCCCGAGCGCGCAGAAGGACCGGCCCAC
Source organism: Pseudonocardiales bacterium (assembly GCA_025465385.1). Taxonomy (GTDB): domain Bacteria; phylum Actinomycetota; class Actinomycetes; order Mycobacteriales; family Pseudonocardiaceae. Next base: position 3,482 of record JAODNG010000447.1, on the reverse strand, counting down.
GATGTTGTCACAGACATCCAGCATGGTGTCCACGTCGGCGGCTGTGCCCTCGTGGCGCACCATCCGCTGCAATGTCTGGGTCAACCAGTAGGTGCCCTCGCGACACGGCGTGCATTTACCGCAGGACTCGTGCTTGTAGAACTCAGTCCACTTCATCACGGCCCACGGCACGCTCACCGACGTGTTGAAGACCATCACCGCGGTGGTGCCCAGCATGGAACCGGCCGCCGCGGCGCCCTCGAAGTCCAGCGGCACGTCCATGTGCTGGGCAGTCAGCATCGGCGTGGACGATCCGCCCGGCGTCCAGAACTTCAGCGGGCCGCCCTTCATCCCGCCGGCCAGCTCCAGCAACTCCCGCAACGTGATACCCAGCGGGGCCTCGTACTGTCCGGGCCGCTGCACGTGCCCGGAGATCGAGTAGATCTTCGGACCGGGCGACTTCTCGGTGCCCATGCTGCGGAACCAGTCCGCCCCGCCGTTGACGATGTAAGGCACGCTGCAGATGGTCTCCACGTTGTTCACCACGGTGGGTGCCTCATAGAGCCCGGAGGTGGCCGGGAACGGCGGCTTGAGCCGGGGCTGACCACGCCGGCCCTCCAGCGAGTCGAGCAGCGCGGTCTCCTCACCACAGATGTAGGCACCGGCACCGGCATGAATCACGATGTCGAGGTCAAAACCCGAGCCGAGGATGTCCTTGCCGAGGTAGCCGGCCTGGTAGGCCTCGTTGATCGCCTGGTGCAGCCGGCGGTTGCAGTGCAGCATCTCGCCGCGGACGTAGATGAAGCACTGGTGGGCCCGGATCGCATAGCTGGTGATGATGCAACCCTCGATTAGTGAGTGCGGGTCGGCCATCATCAGCGGCACGTCCTTGCAGGTGCCCGGCTCGCCCTCATCTGCGTTGATCACTAAGTACTTGGGTTTGGCCGCTGGCCCACCGGCCTGCTCGCCCGGTTTTACCTGCGGGATGAAACTCCATTTCATGCCGGTGGGGAAACCCGCCCCGCCACGACCGCGCAGCCCGGAGTCCTTCAGGAGCTGGATCAGCTGATCGGGCTGCGCGGTCAACGCGGTGCGCAGCGCGGTGTAGCCCTCAAGTTCGGTGTAGGTGTCGAGAGTCCACGACTTCGGCGACGGCCATCGCCGGGTCAACACCGGGGTGAGCGTCCGCTCGGGCACCGCTGCTTCTGCTGAGCTGGTCACTGCGCTCACTTCTTCTCCGGCACGGTCGGTAGTGGCGGCGCTTGATCGGGCATCGCCGGCGCCTGCCAGCCGTTGTCCTGGGCGAGCTGGTTGCCGGCCAGCGTCTCGGGCGCCGCCGAGGGCGCGTCCACCGCGTCGCGCAGCTGCTGGGGCTCACCGAAGAAGCCGGCCAGCTGCAGCTCGGTGCTACGCCAGTCCGTCAACGGCGCACCGCGAGTCGGCGCCGGCCGGTCTCCACGACGCAGCGCATCCACCAGCTCCACGGCCGACTCCGGAGTCTGGTTGTCGTAGAACTCGTAGTTCACCTGCAGTACCGGGGCCAGGTCGCAGGCCGCCAAACATTCGGCGTGCTCGAGGGTGATCGAGCCTTTGGAGCCCGGCTGGCCAGCGGTCTCCTCGTGTCCGACCCCGAGCCACTTGCGCAGCCGGGCATAGATCTCATCGCCGCCCAGCGCTGCGCACAGCGTGTTGGTACATACGCTGACCAGGTGCTCACCGCTGGGTTGGCGCTTGTACATGGTGTAGAAGGTGACCACCGCGCTCACCTCGGCGGTGGTGATTTCCAACTGCTGCGCGCAGAACGCGATGCCGGCCTGACTGACGTGACCTTGGACGCTTTGCACCAGGTGCAGCATGGGCAGCAGCGCCGATCGAGATCGCGGGTAGCGCGCGATGATCTCCTGAGCTCGCTGCCAGGTCTGCTCATCGAACACGCTGGTGTCCACCCGCACGGGTCGCTCCACCGGCACGTCCTGCACCGTGGTCAGGGTCGACGGCGCGGCTTGGTCAGGCACTGCCGCCGCTGCGACCGGCCTCGCGGTGAACGCCGGGTTGCCTGCTCGTTTTTTGGCGCGGCTCATCGGTCCACGCCTCCCATCACCGGGTCGATCGATGCCACCGCGGCGATGACGTCGGCGAGCAGGCCGCCCTCGCTCATCGCCGGCATCGACTGCAGGTTGATGAAGCTGGGGTCTCGGACGTGCACCCGCAGTGGCCGGGTCCCTCCATCGGAGACCAGGTGGTAGCCCAGCTCGCCGCGCGGCGACTCCACTGAGCAGTACGCCTGACCGGGCGGTACTGCGAAACCCTCGGTGACCAGCTTGAAGTGGTGGATCAGTGACTCCATCGACTGTCCCATGATCTTGCGGACGTATTCCAGCGAGTTACCCAGCCCGTCGGCGCCGATGGACAGCTTCGCCGGCCACGCGACCTTGGGGTCCTCCACCATTACCGGGCCCGGTTCCAGTTTGTCCAGGCACTGGGCGACGATCTTCAAGGACTGATGGATCTCTTCGACCCGCAACACGTAGCGGGCGTAGCAGTCGGCATCGGTCGAGGTGGGGACCTCGAAGGTGTACTCCTCATAGCCGCAGTAAGGCTCCACCTTGCGCAGGTCCCATTCCAGACCCGCGCAGCGCAGGATCGGGCCGGTGACACCCAGCTGCAGGCAACCGTCCAGCGGCAGGTAGCCCACGTTCTGCAGGCGCTGCTTCCAGATCGGCTGACCGGTGAGCAGCTTGTCGTAGTCCGGCAGCCGGGAGTCCATCACCTTCAGGAAATCCCGGATCTTGGTGTCGTAGCCTTCGGGCAGATCCTGGGCGACGCCGCCGGGCCGGATGAATGCGTGATTCATCCGCAGGCCGGTAAGGAACTCCAGCAGGTGCAGAACTTCCTCACGCTCGCGGAAGCCGGCGGTCATTCCGGTGAGTGCGCCGAGCTCCATCCCGCCGGTCGCGATCGCCACCAGGTGTGAGCTGACCCGGTTGAGCTCCATGAGCAGAACCCGGATCACCTGGGCGCGACGCGGCGCGGTGATGCCGAGCAGCTTCTCGGTGGCCAGGCAGTAGCCCGCTTCATTGAACAGCGGCGCCAGATAGTCCATCCGGGTCACGAAGGTGACGCCTTGGGTCCAGGTCCGGTACTCGCAGTTCTTCTCGATACCGGTGTGCAGGTAGCCGATCACTGAGCGGGCCTGGGTGACGACTTCGCCCTCCAGCTCCAGAACCAGCCGCAGCACGCCGTGTGTGGAGGGGTGCTGCGGCCCCATGTTGACGACGATGCGTTCGTCGTGTTTCCAGTCGTCGATCAGGCTGTCCCAGTCGCCGCCGGTGACGGTGTACACCCGACCCTCGGTGGTCTCCCGGGCCGTCGCGGCGTAGGGATCGGCCCCGCTGGTGGCGTCGCTGACCGTGTCGGCTGTGCCGCTGCCGACGGTGTGGGCTGGTTCCGTATCCCCCTGTTGCTGTGGCGTCATCAGGAGTACGCCCTCCGCTGATCGGGCG
>JAODNG010000431.1 GCA_025465385.1 Pseudonocardiales bacterium | reverse complement strand
TGGTGGCGAACGCGGAACACCCGGCCCAGGACAGGTTCTGCCCGTAGAACTGTTCCAACCCCGTGGGGACCGCGCCGACGGGACCGTCATGCTGCGCAGCGGTGCCCGTGGCCGCGGAGCACCCCAGCGTTAAGGCCGCGACCGCTGCGAGCACCGGCCCAACGGACAGCGCAGGCGCACGTTTCATCCAGCTCCCCTTATCCAGGTACTTGTCACCCAGTGATGATCGCTGCCTGCAACTGGGCCCGTTCAGGGCGTGAGCTTACCCATGGGCGCGGCCGAACCCTTTCAGCAGGCTGTCCTTGATGTCCGGTCGGCCGGCGGCGACGAGGGTGAACGTCGCCTCCCGGACCAGCCGCTGGGCGTGCTGGCGCGCCAGGATCCCTGCGCTTCCCACTGCAACTACGAGTGCGCCGGCCGCACGGTAGGCCAGCTCAGATGCGGCGGCGCGGGCCGCTGGCAACGTGTCCGGGTCACCGAGCCCAGCATCGAGCCGGTTGCGAATCACGCACAGCTGCGCCTGCAGTAGCTCCGCGACCTGGGGCCGTCCCGCTTCGCCGATCATCCGGATGCACCGCCCGGCAACGCCCATCGCGAGGCAGCCGTTCCGCCGCGAGCTCATCACTTGGTTGGCGAGGAAGTCGCTGTGCGTGACCTCGGCGGTGACTTTCTCGGCGGGTAGGACATAGTCCGCAAACTGGAGCCGGACGGTGTTGCTGCCTTGGGCTGCGACCATGTGCAGCTGCTCGACGGTGATCCCCGCGCCGGCCTGCGCATCAATCAGTCCGGTGACGATGGTGCCGGTGGGCTGCCCGGCCCGCGGCGCGGTGTTGCGAGCCGAGAGCAGCAGCACATCGACGATGCCCCAGCCGGTGACGAACGGAGCCTCGCCGGTCAACAGCCAACCACTGTCAGTGGCCGTCGCCCACAGCCGCGGAGGCTGCGGAATCGCGCCGGCAAAGGACACTCCCCCGCGCAGCTCACCCCGCAATGCGGCGTCGAGGTACTTCTCCCGCAGCTCTGCGTTCGCCGTGCCGGTGAGGCCTCGCACCACGCTGTGGTGCTGGAACCAGGTGAACGTAGTGGTGAGGCACCCGCCTGACAACGTCTCAAGGATCGTGATCAAGGACCGAAAGTCGACCTGGACCCCGCTACGTTCGGGCTCGCCCGCCAGGCCGTAGAAACCTTGTGCGGCGAGCAGGTCGAAATGGCTACCGGGGATGGCTCCTTGAGCGTCGACCTCAAGGGCCGCTGGAAACAGCACCTTCTCCGCGATCATGTGGGCCCGCTCCACCATGCTCGGCACCCGAACAACGCTACCCTCGCCTGCGTCCTAGCATCGGTGCGTGGCAATTGACGGAGCGCGGCTGCTGGCTCGGACTCACCGCGTACCTGCAGAGCTCACCCGGCGCGACGTGGCCCGGCTGATGCTCAGCATGCCCTCGAAGGATGCACTGGCTGCGCTGCTTGCCTTGCGCCGTGAGCTGCTCGCGGCCGGAAATCCGTTGTCGGCCGGCTTCTGGCGATCCGCCGAGTCCGTCCTGCGGCGGATCACCGAAGGCGCAGCCACAGTCGGCGATGTACACCGCTGGCTGGAGGCGACCGGAACCGAACCGACAGCGATCATTGGGATGTACGTGTGGGATGAGGAGTCGGAACGCACGCCGCTCGGCCGCGAGATGCATGACCTGCTCGTCAAGCACCTTGAGGGATGCCTCGGCGCTGGCGGCATCGATCCTGAACTGCTATTAGCCGACGATCCGGCAGCGACGCAGAAGTACCGGGCACTGCAGGAACGCTGGATGACCTCGCCGTTGCCCGATGGCCGGGTACCCATGCATGAGTTGCTCGACGAGGAGGATGAGGATGAGGACTTTCTCGCCGAGTGGGCGGCTGCCGAGCGGGCCGCTGCCGACGAGCTCCGGAACGTCCTTGCTGACGTAGGTGCACGCCCCCAACCGGACTCAGAGCTGCGGGCTGCGTGCGGCAGCCTGCGAACCGCCTTGCGGAGTCGCGCGCGGTCGGTCGGGCTCGTCCGCACGTGGAGTGGAGTGGATCCGGACAACCTGGACGCCGACGATCGGCGGCTATGGCTACGGTTGGCCGCGGGTGTGGTCAACCCGGTGTACGAGCCATCTGATGGTACTGCGGCCGGCGAGATCCCCGGGATCGCTCTCGATCACGAACACTGGCTGGCGGCGGTGTCGGCGCTGGCGCGCGGCGGACCCGCAACACCGGCCTCTGCGATGAACCTCGCGCGGTTCATCCAGGATGCCGACGACGATGACGACATCCGCTTGCTGGCCGGGTGGTTCATCCCCGTCGTGGAGCAGTGGCGGATCCTTGGCGCCCTCGACAAGCATGAGCGGCTCACACCGCTGGGCTGGTGGGGCATTCCCGAGGCGCTGCTGCAGGCATGGCCGGACGACACCGTGGTGTGAGGCGGCTCAATACCGCCAACGGTGCACAGCCACGACATCATCCAGCGGTCGGTCGGCGGCCCAGTCGGCGTCGGACCGGCGCACCGCGAGGAACGCACCAAGCAGCGGCTCACCGAGCATCGCAGTGAGCCGCTTGGAGCCGCTGAGCGCCTGCTCCTGCTCGGCCGGTGTGGTCGGCAGCCGGGTGAGGCCACGGGCCGCACGGTCCTGTTCGCTCCACCGACCCGGATCGGCCTGAATCGGCTCGCCGGGGTCGGCGCCGTCACGCAGTCCCGCCACCCCGGCCGCAATCACCGCGGCCAGCGCGAGGTACGGGTTGGCTGAGGCATCGGAGACCTTGAGCTCGACGTTGGCGTGGTCGGCGCCGAGCAGCTCCGAACCGAGGACGTAGCGCAGCGGTGCCTCGCGGTTCTCCACCCCCCAGAACTGGTAGGCGCTGGCGAAGTACCCGGGGCGCAGCCGGGCCAATGACGGCACGCTCGGCGCGGTGATCGCGGCCAGTGCGCGCAGGTCGCGGAGCAACCCGCCCAGCCAGCCGGCACCGTCGGGGCCGGGGCGGTCGGGCGAAGCGTCGGTGCTGGCCAGCAGATTACGTTCGCCGCGCCACACCGAGGTGTGCAGGTGCCAGCCGTT
>JAODNG010000391.1 GCA_025465385.1 Pseudonocardiales bacterium | reverse complement strand
GGCGCTGGGTCCAGGTCGGTGGGTCGGTGCGGATAGTCGAGCTACCTGAGGCGATGGAAGGACTGGTGGACTACTACCGGAGGGTGGCCGGAGAACATCCGGACTGGGACGACTACCGCGCGGCAATGGAGCGCGAGCAGCGCGTGCTCTTGCAGGTCGAGCTCACCTCGGCCGGCCCTGACCGGGAAGGGTGATTGCCGGCATGGGGGACCGGACGCTTGCCGCTGCCGAGCGGCACGAGCTGTGCAATCTGATGGAGCAGCTGGGGCCGGACGCCCCGACGTTGTGCGAGGGGTGGACGACCCGCGACTTGGCGGCACATCTAGTGATCAGAGAGGGTCGACCGGGGGCCGCCGCAGGCATCCTGCTGCCGCCGCTGGCGCCGCTTACGGCTCGGGTACAGCGCAGCACCGCCGAACGGCCCTGGCCAGAGCTTCTTGCCATGGTCCGGAATGGGCCGCCGTGGTGGTCGTTGATGCGCCTGGGACCGCTGGGGGAGAAGATCAACGGAATTGAGTTTTTCGTTCATCACGAGGACGTGCGACGGATCGGGCGGGGGTGGGTACAGCGGCCAGCAGACTCCTACCGTGCCGGGGCGCTGTGGACGGTACTGTCCCAGCTTGCCCGGCTGTGCTACCGGCACTCGCCCGTCGGTGTCGTGCTGCGTCGCTCAGATAGCCGTCCAGACGGCGGCTCGGACGGCACGGAGCTCGTCGCACGGCGTGGTCGCCGAAGCGTCACCGTCGTGGGTCCGCCCGAGGAGCTGACGTTGCACGCCTACGGCCGTGCTGAGGCGATGGTCGACATTGACGGTGACTCGATGGACGTCCAGCGGCTCCAGGACAGCCGACGGGGGTTCTAGTCAGCAGCCCAGAACTCATCACCGGTGTGTTGACCGGCAAACGGTAGCGTCGACTTATGAGTACTGCGCCGACGTCTGCGTCCGGCCAACCCTTCGGTCGGGTGCTCACCGCCATGGTTACCCCGTTCGCCGCCAACGGTGAGCTTGACCTGGACACCGCCGGCAAGCTCGCCCACCAGCTGGTGGAGCGGGGTTGTGACGGGCTGGTGGTCAACGGCACCACCGGTGAGTCGCCAACCACGACCGACGCCGAGAAGGCTGATCTGGTGCGGGCGGTGGTGCAGGCAGTGGGGGACCGGGCCGCCGTGGTGGCCGGCGCCGGAACTTACGACACCGCGCACAGCGTCGAGCTGGCCCGGCAGTCGGCGCAGGCCGGTGCGCACGGCCTGCTGGTGGTGACCCCGTACTACTCCCGCCCACCGCAGGCTGGGCTGATCGCGCATTTCACCGCGGTCGCCGACGCGACCGATCTGCCGGTGATGCTCTATGACATCCCGCCGCGTTCGGTGGTGCCGATCGCCAGGGACAGCCTCTACCGGTTATCGCAACACCCCCGGATCGTCGCGGTCAAGGACGCCAAGGGCGACCTCGTCGTCGGCGCCGAGATCATCGCCAACACCGACCTGGCGTACTACTGTGGAGACGACGGGCTCAACCTGCCGTGGCTGTCCGTGGGTGCGGTAGGCTTCGCCAGCGTTATCGGCAACGTCGTGCCAGATCGGTTGCGGGCTATGATCACCGCATTCGAGGCCGGCGAGGTGACCAGGGCACGCGAGATCCACGCCTCCACCCTGAGCTTGATCCGGAGCTTCATCATGGCCGGCGGGGTGGCCTTCGGCAAGGCCGCCTTGCGGCTGACCGGGCTTGATGTCGGTGATCCCCGATTGCCGCAGATCGCCGCAGATCCTGACCACATCACCGCTATCGCCTCAGCGCTGGCTGAGGCCGGAGTTCTCACGTGAGCGCTGTCCCTACCGGAACCCCCCTGCCCGTGCCGGGCGTGCCCACCGCAGCACCACCGCGGTTACCCGAAGGTGGCCTGCGGGTGGTCGCCCTGGGCGGCATCGGCGAAATCGGCCGCAACATGACTGTCTTCGAGCATGCCGGCCGGTTGCTGGTAGTGGACTGCGGGGTGTTGTTTCCTGAGGACGACGCGCCCGGGGTCGATCTGATCCTGCCCGACTTCCGGGCGATCGAGCACCGGCTGGACGACATCGAGGCGCTGGTGCTCACCCACGGGCACGAGGATCACATCGGCGCCGTGCCCTTCTTACTCAGGTTACGTCCCGACCTTCCCGTAGTGGGTTCTGAGTTCACCCTCGCGCTGGTTCGAGAGAAATGCCGTGAGCACCGCCAGAAACCGCAGCTGATTCAGGTCGCGGAGGGGGGTCGGCATCGTTGTGGGCCATTCGATTGTGAATTCTTCGCGGTGAATCACTCCATCCCCGACGCGCTGGCGGTGGCCATCCGCACCCCAGCCGGATTGGTGCTGCACACCGGCGACGTCAAGCTCGATCAGCTACCACTGGACGGGCGGCTGACCGATCTCGCCGGGTTTTCCAGGTTGGGCGACGAGGGAGTGGACCTGCTCCTGATCGACTCCACCAACGCCGAGGTGCCCGGTTTCGTCACGCCGGAACGCGACATCGGCCCGGTGCTGGACTCGGTGATCGGCAAGGCCACCCAGCGGGTCATCGTGGCCTGCTTCGCCAGCCATGTGCACCGGGTACAGCAGGTGCTGGATGTCGCCGCCGTGCATGGACGCAAGGTTGCGCTGGTGGGCAGGTCGATGGTGCGCAACATGGGCGTCGCCGCCGATCTCGGGCTGCTTCGGGTGCCACCAGGCCTGCTGGTGGACCTCGAGGAAGCGATGACGATGCCCGAGCGCCGGGTGCTGTTCGTCTCCACCGGTTCGCAGGGCGAACCGCTCTCAGCCCTGTCCCGGATGGCTCGCGGCGAGCACCGGCAGATTCGGATCCACACCGGGGACACCGTCGTACTGGCCAGCTCGCTCATCCCGGGCAACGAGACGTCGGTGTTCCGAGTAGTCAACGGGCTCACCCGGTTGGGCGCCGTGGTGGTGCACCAGGGGACCGCAAGAGTCCATGTGTCCGGGCACGCACCGGCCGGAGAGTTGCTTTTCCTCTACAACGCGATCCGACCGTCCAACGTCATGCCGGTGCACGGTGAATGGCGGCACCTTCGCGCCAATGCCGCTCTCGCGGTGCGCACCGGAGTGCCCGATGAGCGGGTGGTGATCGCCGAGGACGGCGTCGTTGTGGACCTGGTGGACGGCCGCGCGGAGATCACCGGCCGGGTCGAGGTGGGTCAGGTCTATGTGGACGGGCTGTCGGTCGGTGATGTGGGGGACTCCACGCTGTCTGATCGGCTCATTCTCGGTGAGGGTGGGTTCATCGCGATCACCGTGATGGTCGTGGCCGCGACCGGGCGCGCAGTGGCGCCACCAACGATCTCGGGCCGGGGTTTCTCCGACGACCCCAAGGCCCTGGACGGCGTTGTGCCTCTCGTGGAGATGGAGTTGGCCCGCACCGAAGGAGAGGGGATCACCGATCCGCACCGGATCGCCCAGGCAGTGCGGCGCATAGTGGGCAAGTGGGTCGCCGACACCTACCGGCGCCGGCCGATGATCGTGCCCACGGTGCTGCCCGTCGGCTGAGCAGTCGCCCGCTGCGGGTAAGTGCTCTTGAGGCTGCTGGGGCGTGGCGTGCCAATGTGAACACGCGCGGACGGGCTAGCGTGTCGCACATGAGGGGGCGGAGCTCGACGAAGACCACGGCCGCGCGGTCCCGCGCCGCGGGTGTCAAGCCGAGGCAGCGGTCGAGCCCGCAGCGTCCAGCCCGCCGACCAGCGCCCCGAATCGGACGAGGCCGCCGCGGTCTGGGCGGCGCGTGGTCTTTGCTGGCCCGCGGTGCCGGTGGACTTGTCAGGGCGCTGGGCCGCACCCGCGAGCTTGAACCTGAGCACCGCCGAGACGGCCTCGCCCTCGGTCTGGTCGGGCTCGCCGTTGTCGTCGCCGCTGCAGTCTGGTGGACCGCGGGTGGACCGATCGGTGCTGGCCTTCAGGGCGCGCTGAGTGCTCTGTTCGGAGCTGCATCAGTGGCATTGCCGGTGGTGCTCGCCGCCGTCGGAGTGACCCTGATGCGCACCGAACCCAATCCGACGGCTCGACCCCGCCGCACCTTTGGCACGCTGTGGCTGACATTGGGCACCCTGGGCCTGTGGCATCTCGGGGCCGGCGCGCCTGCGGACGCGGTGGGAAGGTCCGGGGCGGCCGGAATGGTGGGTTTCCTGGCCGCAGATCCGTTGGTCGACGGGTTCACGATGTGGGTGGCGGCACCTCTGCTGGTGCTGCTAGCCGGTTACGGGTTACTGGTATTGACCGGGACACCGGTCCGAGCGGTAGCCGAGCGGATCCGCCGGTTATGCGGAGCGCTGCCGGATCAGGACATCGACAGCGATGCGGCCGGCACCGATACGGCTGACACCGATACCAGTGTGACAAGCGCCGATCCGGCCACCGCGCGGTTACGTCGCCCGGCGCGGCGTAGACAGGCCACCCAGACCGAGCCGGACCCAGTGGAGGCTCCTGCCGCGGAATCCGCCCGTCTGGCAGAACGCAAACCTGCCGAGGCGGTTCAGGAGCTCGCCACGGAGCGAGCCACCGGCAAGACCGGGTCAGCGACATCCACGCACCGGGTGGTCGAGGGTGACTACCGGCTTCCTCCACCCGATCTGCTGCTCAAGGGGGATCCGCCGAAGGCTCGCAGCAAGGCCAACGACGCGATGATCGAGGCGATCAACGGGGTGCTCGACCAGTTCTCGGTGGATGCCCAAGTGACAGGTTTCGCCCGCGGCCCGACCGTCACCCGATACGAGGTGGAGGTGGGGCCCGGGGTCAAGGTGGAAAAGATCACCCAACTCACCCGCAATATCGCCTACGCGGTGGCCACCGACAATGTGCGGCTGCTAGCCCCGATTCCGGGTAAGTCCGCGGTGGGTATCGAGGTCCCCAATAGCGACCGCGAGACGGTACGGCTCGGTGACGTGCTCCGCGCGCCGACGTCCAGCCGCGACCATCACCCGATGGTGATCGGCCTCGGCAAGGATATCGAGGGCCACTTCGTCACTGCGAATTTGACCAAGATGCCGCACCTGCTGGTGGCCGGTTCCACCGGTTCAGGCAAGTCAAGTTTCGTCAATTCGTTGCTCGTTTCGCTGCTCATCCGGGCGACCCCGGACGAGGTCAGGATGATCCTGATCGACCCGAAGATGGTGGAGCTCACTCCGTATGAGGGCATCCCGCACCTGATCACACCCATCATCACCCAGCCGAAGAAAGCGGCTGCGGCGCTGGCCTGGCTGGTGGAGGAGATGGAGCAGCGCTACCAGGACATGCAGGCCGCCAAGGTGCGGCATATCGACGACTTCAATACCAAGGTGCGCAGCGGCGAGGTCACGGCGCCGCCGGGCTCGCAGCGCGAGTACCGCCCCTATCCGTACATCATGGCGATCGTCGACGAGTTGGCTGACCTGATGATGACCGCCCCTCGCGACGTCGAGGACGCCATCGTCCGCATCACCCAGAAGGCCCGAGCGGCCGGAATCCATCTCGTGCTGGCCACTCAGCGTCCCAGCGTCGACGTGGTCACCGGACTGATCAAGACCAACGTGCCGTCCCGGCTGGCCTTCGCGACCTCCTCACTCACCGACAGTCGGGTGATCCTGGATCAACCGGGCGCGGAAAAGCTGATCGGCATGGGCGACGGGCTGTACCTGCCGATGGGCGCGTCCAAGCCGGTGCGAATCCAGGGCGCCTACATCGGTGATGCCGAGATCGCCAAGGTCGTCGCCTACGCCAAGGACCAAGCCACCCCGGAGTACACCGACGGGGTCACCGCGGCAAAACCCGGTGAGCACAAAGAGGTCGACCCGGACATCGGTGACGACCTCGACGTGCTGCTGCAGGCCGCCGAGCTCGTGGTGACGTCGCAGTTCGGCTCGACGTCGATGCTGCAACGCAAGTTGCGCGTCGGGTTCGCCAAGGCGGGCCGGCTGATGGACCTGTTGGAGAGCCGGGGCGTGGTGGGACCCTCGGAGGGGTCCAAGGCTCGTGAGGTCCTCGCGAAGCCTGATGAGCTCGACGGACTGCTGTACTCGCTACGCGGCGGCGACCCAGGTGGTGGTGACGAGGCGGACTGAGCCGGTAGCGGCTGACGCTAAGCAGCCGGTCTCTCGTTGCTGGATGCCGCTGTCTCCTCCGCGATGTCCTGAATCGCGTCGATGAGCTGGTGCGTGCGCGTTTGCGATCGCATCCACGACGGCAGATCTAGCAGCGCCATGATCTCGTCCGCGAGCACCTCGCCGATTATTCCCGGCCACAACCGCTTGGCCTTCGCCGCGGCGGTTGCGGCTATTCGTTGGGAGGCGTACTGGTCGACTTCCTGCGAGACCGCGATGTGATTGTCAGGCATCGGAGACCTCCTCAGCCACTGGCCGGTGCCGGCTCTCGGCGTCCTCGGCGTCGGCGCAGCCCGAACTGTTCCGGTCTGGTCCTGCTCTGCCCAATACCGAACAGAGCGCCGACACCACTTCCTGAGTCCCGTCATTAGGACGATTCCCTGAGTTCATAACGCGTAGGTTTCGAACCTGTGACGGCCTGACAAGGTCGTGGGTCAGCGGACTCCGGCCGTCAGCCGGCGCGTCATCGGGTTGCGACGGCCTGTACTCGAGCTGAGATCGCTCACAGTTCGAGCAGCATCCGGGTGTTGCCCAGGGTGTTGGGCTTGACGTAGGGCAGGTCAAGAAATTCCGCGACACCTTCGTCGTACGAGCGCCGCATCTCGTCGTAGACCTCCGCCGTCACCGGCGTCCCCTCGATAGTCGAGAACCCATGCCGGGAGAAGAAGTGCTCCTCGAAGGTCAACACAAACAGCCGGCGCAATCCCAGCGCTCGTCCCTGCTTCACCAGTTGCGCAACGAGCGCGTGCCCGACTCCCTGGCCTACGGCGTCCGGGTGCACGGCCAGAGTGCGGATCTCGGCCAGGTCTTCCCACAGCACGTGCAGCGCGGCGCAGCCGAGTATCGCGCTATCTCGTTCGGCCACCCAGAATTCCTGGACGTCCTCATACAGCGTGACGAGCTGTTTGGTCAGCAGCACCGCGCCGGCGTAGCGGTCCACCAGATCCTTGATCAGGCGGACGTCCCCGACCCTTGCTCGACGCACGGTGGTCGGAGTAGTCACAGGACGAACGTAACGCCTGGGCCGAGCTGCACGGCGGCTTGGCGGGCCTGGGGGCCGTACGTGT
>JAODNG010000371.1 GCA_025465385.1 Pseudonocardiales bacterium | reverse complement strand
CTGTCTCGCAGCCGAAGCTGCGGGCATGGGCGAGCCGCTCCGCATTGAAGTCCCCAACGATCACCACCGCAGCGCCGAGTAGGAACGCCGAAGTCGCTGCGGCCAAACCGACCGGGCCCGCGCCGGCGATGTAGACCGTCGATCCAGTGCCCACCCCAGCGGTGACGCAACCGTGATAACCGGTGGGGAAGATGTCGGTGAGCATGGTCAGATCCCGGATCTTGTCCAGCGCCTGGTCGCGGTCCGGGAAGCGCAGCGCGGTCCAGTCCGCATAGGGCACCATCACGTATTCGGCCTGACCACCAGGCCAGCCGCCCATGTCAACGTAGCCATACGCCCCGCCGGGGCGCTCGGGGTTGACATTAAGACACACCCCGGGGTTGCGCTCTCGGCAATTGCGGCACCGCCCGCAGGAGACGTTGAACGGCACTGACACGACGTCTCCGACCGCCAGGTTTTCCACGTCGGGGCCCTTCTCCACTACTTCACCGGTGATCTCATGACCTAAGATCAGCCCCACCGGTGCGGTGGTGCGCCCGCGGACCATGTGCTGGTCGCTGCCACAGATGTTGCTGGCGACGACCTTGAGGATCACGCCGTGCGGGCATTTGCGGTTCTCGTTAGCCGGCGGCACCCCAGGGCCGGGTTTGAGCACCAGCTCGGGGTAGTCGACCGACTCCACAGAGACCTTCCCCGGTCCCTGGTACACCACTGCTCGGTTGCCTGCCACGATCCTGCCTCCTGGGTTTGCCTGATCCGACGGCCCGCATGGCTGTCCTAGCCGGTTCGCCGGTGCGTCCGATGCTCCCTCCCGGCCAGCTTCGCGCCGCGGGCGCCTAGCGTCTTCGCGGGCAGCACCCCTTTCTGGCTCACAGGTGGCTGGTATTCCGGTACCTGCTAGCTGCAATCGTGTGATTGCCGGTTCCGCCATCATCGTCATCGCCGTCGGTCGCCTAGTCGGCCCTTCGCCACAACCCGAGCCGGCATGTTGCAGCTAGCAGGACTCTTCTCATTGCGACTAGCCGGTGTTTCAGTTTATGGCTGCCCTCGATGACGGCGCCGCGCGTCGGAGGCGATTGTTGCTCGTACCGATCGGCTACAACGACCATGGCGGAGATTTTCGTCAATCTGCAGGGCAAATGACGCCAGACGAACCGGCTTCCCGAATGGAGGGCGTGATCGTCACACGACCTCAGCACGAGGGAAGGCCGGGCAAGCGCCGACGCGTCGAGCACCGTCGGCCAGGACCTGTTCGGGGGTGACCGGTGGACCACCACGAATACACTGACGCGGTCAGGCTGACCGCGACCGCGCTATCCCATGCGCGTGCTGGCAGCTGGAGGCAGACCGGGGCCGATGTGCAGGCGATGCATGATCGGTACGGCGGCGACGGCATCCAGGTGCTTTTGTACGGCTTAGCTGACGCGATACTGGTTCCTCAGGGCGGCTCCGGGATGCCTGGAGAGCTGGTGATGCCCGTGTGGGTTGACACCACGGGGGCGATTGGGAACGCCGACGATGTGCGTCCACCGGTGCGCTGGGCGGGCCGTTTCATCGCCGCCCGGGCCGTGGGCGATGAGGCGGCGTGCGCAGCGCTGGTCAACTCCTGCGCCAGCGATGGGGAGTATTGCCAGAACGTCTGCGCAATGCTGGAAGTAGCCGCGACGACCCTCAACATCGTCGTCGGGAGTTGCCGGTGAGCAGCACACCGACGGGGGACCTCAACTGAGCGGAGGTTGCCCATGCCCCGGCGCGCGAGTCGGGCGGCTCACTGTTAGCGGACATCAGCCCTGGAGCGGTGCTGAGACAGCCGCACGGTCGCACCACAGTTCGTCAAGTTCTGGGCTGCTGCATTTCTCTGTTGCCGGGCTCGTCGCACGAGCCGAATCCAGAATTGAGGGCGGGGAGGACATGTCACTATCGACACCTGAGCGCCGCTGCGCGGCCCGGCAGTTGACCGGCACGGAAAGAGCGCCGAGGTGAGCGGGGCGTCGATTGCTGGCGACGCGACCGCGCAGATCGCCTCGCCGCTCATGGCCGGCGGCAGCGTCGCCGCGAACGCACCTGCCGACCTCCATGTCCCTGGCCAGCTATCCCAGGACGGTGCCGCAGCTGCGGATCCGTCGACACCGTCGCCGCGGACCGCGCAAGGCAAATACGAGCATTTGATTCCGCTGCAGCGCCGATATGCCGAGCTGGCGCCCCACGATCCGGACCGGCGGTGGCGACGTGAGCAACTGATCAGTGGCTATCTTCCGGTCGCCGAGCACATAGCCCGCCGCTTTGCCGGTCGCGGTGAGCCTCTGGATGACCTGGTTCAGGTGGCCACTGTCGGTCTGATTAATGCGGTTGACCGTTTCGAACCTGCCCGTGGCTCCAAGTTCTTGTCTTTTGCGGTTCCGACGATTACCGGCGAAGTCCGCCGATACTTCCGCGACCACGGCTGGTCCACGCGGGTGCCGCGCCGGCTCAAGGACCTGAACCTCGCCATCCGGAGCACCTTGGGCGAGTTGTCCCAACAGTTGGGGCGTGCTCCCCGGCCCAGCGAGATCGCCGACCGGCTGGGCGTACCGGTCTCGGAGGTGATCGAGGCACTGCAAGCCGGAAAGGCGTATCGCGGCTCGTCGCTGGATGACATGCTCGGTTGCAGGGAGGGCAGCGCGACGCTGGGCGAGTTCGTCAGTGCCCTGGATGCCCAGCTGGCTCGGATTGACCATCGGGAGACGTTGCGTCCAGTGCTGGCCGAGCTCACGCCCCGCGACCGCACCATTCTCATACTGCGGTTCTTCCACCAACTGACCCAGGCCCAAATCGCCGCGCAGGTCGGCATCTCACAGATGCACGTCTCGCGCGTGCTCCGCCGAACCCTGACGCTGCTCCGCAACAGCATCAGCAGCTCAGAATGACGTTAGGCCCGGGCGGATCGGGGTTGGGGTGCGGCGAGGGGGCCACGAGGCGACCGACGGCGATGACGATGGCTGCGCGGTGCTGGGCGAGGCGTTGCGGCGACCAGCCGTTCTCGGTGGCGGCATCGAGGACCGCATCCGCGACGTGGAACCGGGAGGTGACCATCGCGAGGAGCAGCACCAGCAGGTCGGCCGGTGCCAGGTCGGTGGTGACGATCCCGTGTTGCTGGGCCCTGGCGATGGCCTCGATCTTGTCGCGAAACTGTGCGACGTCGGCTGCGGCGGGATCCGCGCGTTCCAGCTGGTCCCAGTTGCCCAGCCGTAGCAGCTTGGGACTGGCCACGAGATGGTCGAACAGGGCACCCGCGAAACGGGGCAGGTCTTCGACGGTGAACGGCACGGCGTCGAACAGCGCGCCCACACGTTGGGTCAAGACGGCGTCGAAGAGCTGCTCTTTGTTGCCGTAGTAGACATAGATCAGGCGCTTGTTGGCCTGGGCGGCCTCAGCGATCCGATCCACCCGCGCGCCAGCCAGCCCATGCTGGGCGAACTCCTCAAAGGCGGCGTCCAGCAGCCGAGCCTTGGTGGCGGTCGAGTCGGGCGGCACGTGTCGCAGCGTACACCGAAGGCCGGTCGGTAACTACCTGGTTATTGACCACCGATCCGTACCGTCGGGCGAGCTGAGGGGCGCACTGACGTGGGCACAGTGAAATGTAACTATCTGGTTATTGTCTAACCTGCCAGCTCATACGAACCCGAATCTAACTGGTTAGTTAGGTCAGAGTGCAAGCCAGGAAATGTGTCCTGGGAACGGAAGGAGAAAGAGATGAGGATCAAGGAACTCTTCGGTCTTGGCTACGATCGCAGCGAAAAGGGTTACGAGTCCGGATGGGGCCATAGCGGCCATTGGGGTGGCTGGGGACATGGGGGCCATTCCAACAGCGGTTCTAGGACTGGACTCGCTCCATCGCGCGGCGCGCGAAGGCCGGGGCGTGCTCGGGCCGGAAGCCGAGGCCCAGCAGCCGGGCCGGGAAATATGACAGCCGTGGGAATCGCGCGAACAGCTTGATCATCGCCGCAGGTGGCCCGTTACGCCTACCCGCCATCACCGGGCGCATCACAATCCGGTGCAGTACCCGCTGCAGTCCCTGCACCAGCATCGTGGGCAGCAGGCGGCGCGAGCGGATCTTCGCGAGGTCGGCCGGGGTCGGCCGGCCACGGCGAAGCGGCTCCGCCAGCAACGTCGCAGCGGCGACGGCGTCCTGCACGGCCAGGTTGATGCCCACCCCGCCGACCGGCGACATGGCGTGCGCCGCGTCACCGATGCAGAGCAGGCCGTCGATGTGCCATTCGGCCAGCAGATTCAGCCGCACATCGAGGAACTTGACGTCGTCCATCGTCTGCAGCTCGTGCACCCGGTCGGCGAACTCTGGACAGATCTCGGTCACGTTGGCGCGGAACGCCTCGATGCCTTCCTTGCGGAGGTCGGCGCCTTTCGGCGCGAGGTAGGCAACCTGGAAGTAGCCGGTGCGCGGCAGCGGCACGGCGAACCGGCGGTGGCGCATCCGCGGGGTCAGCATGCCTTCGCCCTCGTTGTCGTGGCGGGAAAGGCGGAACCACCAGACGTCGAACGGGCAGTCGTATTCCTTCGGCTCCAGGGCCGCCTCGCGCCGGGCCAGTGACCAGCGGCCGTCAGCGGCGATGGTCAGGTCCGCGCGGAGCTCGCCCTCGGTGCCCTCGGCCGTCTTGTAGTAGATCCCGGCGACCCGGCCGCCTTCGCGGATCAGGCCGGTCATCTCGGTCTCCATCCGCAGCGTGAACGTCTGTTCTTTAGCGGCGCTATCGGCGAGCAGGTCGAGGAAGTCCCACTGTGGCACCATCGCGATGTACGGGTGCGACACCTTTAGTCGGGTCATGTCGGCCAGCTTCATCATGCCGCCGTCGTCGGTGGGGAACCCGGCCACGGTGAGCTCGCTGTGCGGCACGGCGTCGAACTTCTCGCCGAGGCCCAGTTCGTCGAGCAGGGTCAGGGTCGACGGGTGCACCGTGTCGCCGCGGAAGTCCCGCAGGAAGTCGGGGTGCTTCTCCAGGACCGTCACCTCGACCCCGGCCCTGGCCAGCAGCAGCCCTGCCATCATGCCGGCCGGACCGCCACCGATTACCACACAGCCTGTGCGCTCGGTCATCTCGATCATCTCTTTTTCATCACTTGTTGAATATGTCGAGGATGCGCTCGGACCGGCCGCGCGTCAAGCACTGTGGCGACGGATACGCTAATTAGGCTACGAGTGAGACGCGTGCTGGTCGTGGCGCAGCAGGTCCCGGTGGGGCTGCTCTCGTAGCGCCGGCGAGCCGGCCGGGAGGTCAGTCCCTCGCGGCGCTATCCGCGATGGTGTTCCAGAACATCAGCTCGTAGGCCTGGAACAGCCGGCCGTAGGTGAACGCTTCGGCGGACTGCCGGCCCGCGTCAATGCCGGCCTGCAGCGCGGCCACGGCCTGCTCCTCGACTTCCGGCACCGGGGTTGCAAAGAAGTCGAAGAAGCCGCACGCCTCGTCGTCGAACCCATAGTGCTCGCGCATGGCGCCGGTGATGGTGGCGCAGTAGTCGCCCCACGCGGCGAAGTTGGCGATCAGCGCAACGACGACGTCGGCCGGTTCGCCGAACAGGCACAGCCAAGCCAGGTAGGCCGGATATGCCTGGCAACCAGCCTTGGGCTGGTAGGCGCGCAGGGCGGCTTCGTCCAGCCCACTCGCCCGCGCCAACGCGTCGAGCTTGGTCAAAGCGAGACCTTCACCCGCGGCCAGTCCGGCGAACAGTTGCCTGCTGTTGTGCTCCGTGCAGCGCGCGG
>JAODNG010000365.1 GCA_025465385.1 Pseudonocardiales bacterium | reverse complement strand
CTTGGCGAAGTTGCGCAATAGATGTCACGATGTGACCGTTGTCGAACGTAACCCAGCTGGAGTGACATACGGCTGGGGTGTCGTGTTCTGGGACGATCTGCTCGACGAGCTCTACCGAAATGATCCCGTGAGTGCCCGAGAAGTACACGAAGTTTCCGCACTGTGGGGTGGTCAAGAAGTACACATCCGAGGCGGACACAAGGCGTATCTCGGCGGATATGGATACAGCCTCGGCCGCAAGCGCTTGCTCGACATCCTGGTTGCGCGTGCGCGGGACCTCGGTGTCGATGTTCAGTTCGAACGAGACGTCAAAAATCTGTCCGAATTCCCGGACGCCGACCTGATCATCGCTTGCGACGGCGTCAACAGTTCAATACGACAGCTACATTCCGATCACTTCCAGACAGATGTCGACGTCGGCCGTAACAAATATATTTGGCTTGGCACGAACCGGGTCTTCGATTCGTTTACTTTTGCATTCGAAGAGACCGCGGCCGGCTGGATATGGTTCCACGCCTACTGCTTTGATGCGGAGACCAGCACGCTGATCGTCGAGTGCTCGCCGGAGACTTGGACGGGTCTCGGCTTCGACGAGCTCGAACCTGACCAAAGCGTCAAATTGTTGGAAGAGATCTTCGAACGCCACTTGAATCACTATTCGTTAATTAATCGGATGCCACGCGGTGTCGATAAAGCGCTGTGGCTTAACTTCCGGCGCATCAGCAATAACAACTGGTACTACGACAACGTCGTTCTCATGGGTGACGCCGCGCACACTACACATTTCGCGATCGGTTCAGGCACCAAACTTGCGATTGCGGACGCGATCGCGCTCGCGAAGGAGCTGGACGCTCACAACGACCTCACCTCCGCGCTCCACGCCTACCAAGAATATCGTCGGTCCGCCTTGCTCACCACGCAGCAGGACGCACTGAACAGTGCCAAGTGGTTCGAAGATGTTCCGCGCTACATCGACCAGCAGGCCACGACCCAGTTCGCATATTCCCTCTGGAAGCGACGCGGAAAATACTCTCTATGGCGTTATCAGCTCCACCTGGCTACTCAGATCGCGACGCTACGGAGATTGCGCCAGTCGGTAGGTGCCGCGCGGAGAGAGATTCGTGCCCGGCGACGGGTGAAGTTGGCCGATGCTCATGAGCGTATGTCTGCAGCCATGTACGCAAAATAGAATCACGAAAGACCTGACCCCGTTAAGCCGTGGGCATATCGAAGATCTTCGTCAAGTTGGCAGCGAAAGCGATGTCGCCGTCTAACTTCACCTTCCCGGTAATGAGCATCATCGCGGGAGAACTGTTCCCGGAGACCAGCGCGAGAAACTGGTCCGCCGACATCGCCAGCGTGACCCGCGGATCGTGGGACGGTTCCTTGCTGGTCGAGCACTCCGGGGTCGAAGAACCGTGTGCCCCGGTGATCCAGGTTTCGTACACGTCGTCGCCGTTGGGACCGCCGGTGATCCGCCAGTGGATCGCGGAGTCCCGACTCGGCGCACTGTCCGGGCGGAACTGACCGGCCATCCGGTTGAAGACCGCGTCCAGCACGGCGGCACGTCGCAGCGGATCGTCGAGCACCGCGTCTAGCTGCGCGGGCGAAGCGTCCTTAATCAGCCTCGCGAACTCCTTCGGGGAGATCGTCTCAGGGTCGACGTTGTCGATGTTGTCGATGTCCGCCATCGTCACTCCTCATCTACTCCTGAGCAAGGCTACGATCGGTCAGTGAGACGCTCGTGAGTGGCAAACAGACTTATAGCACTGTTTACCACTCACAGGCGGCGGTCACCGTCGCAATCCTGTCGTTCCGGCTCGGCGTGGCGGACGGCGTCTCGGTCGCGGCGGCGCACTGGGCCGCGGGGTTGCGCCGGCTGGGCTGCCAGGTGCGCACCGTCGCGGGCGCCGGCACGGCGGATCATCTGGTTCCCGGGCTCGCCTTCGACTCTCGCCGCCCGGCGCGCTGCCGGGACATCGAAGCGGCGTTGCGCGGGGTGGACCTCGTCGTAGTGGAGAACGTCTGCTCATTGCCGATGAACCCGCCGGTGACCGAGGCAGTCGTGCAGGCGCTGCACGGGCGCCGCGCGGTGCTGCGTCACCACGACCTGCCGTGGGAGCGGGAGCGCTATGCGCACCTGCGCGGGTGGCCACCGGATCACACCAGCTGGCAGCACGTGGCGATCAGCCAGCACAGCGCAGCGGAGCTCGGTCGCCGCGGCATCGACGCGACCCCCCTCTATCACGGTTACGCCCGCATCCCCCACCGCGGTGACCGCGCTGCGGGACGGGCCGCGGTGGGCGTCGAGCCATGCCAGCGGCTGCTGCTGCAACCCACCCGGGCGATCGCACGCAAGAACGTCGCCGCAGGGATCGCGCTGGCCCAGGCACTCGACGCGGTCTACTGGCTGACCGGGGCCGCCGAGGAGGGTTATGGTCCGCAGCTGGCCGACCTGCTCGCCGGGGCGCGGTGCCCGGTACGCCGCGGATTACCAGACGGTCTGCGGATGGCCGACGCCTACGCCGCCGCGGACGCGGTGGTACTGCCCTCGACGTGGGAAGGTTTCGGCCTGCCGCTGATCGAGTCTGCGCTGGCCGGGCGACCGCTGGCGGTGAACGATTACCCGGTGGCGAGGGAGGTGGCGCGGCTGGGTTTCGCCTGGTTCCCCGTCGACGACCCGGCCCCGCTCGCCGCCTGGTTCGCCGACCCCGACCCGGCACTGCTGGCCCGTAACCGCGCCCTGGCCAAGCAGCACTTCGGGCCGGACGCGTTGACCAGCCGGCTGTCCGACACACTCGTCCGCGCTGGCCTGCGCACTCGCTAAGGTCCGACCATGTCGATGCTGGATGACCTACTGATCAGGGTGCTCCGTGGCCCGGTGCAGCGCCTGCTGGCCGAGGAGCGCAACCGTTTCACCCACGGTGACAGCGAGGACCCGCTCTACCGATACCGGCTGCACGGCACCCACGACCGGCTGCGTATCGATCCGAGCGCAATTGTGAACAATGCGCTGTTCAACGTCTCCGGTGGACAGATCACCATCGGGGAGTACGCCTTCTTCGGCCACGAGGTCGCGGTGCTCACCGGCACCCACGACATCACCAAGTTCGGTCGGGAGCGCCAGACCACGTTCCCTCGTTCCGGGCGCGACGTGGTGATCGAGGAAGGCGTCTGGGTGGCCAGCCACGCGATGGTGCTCGGGCCAGTGCGGATCGGCAAGCACGCGGTGGTCGCCGCGGGTTCCCTGGTGCTCGACGACGTCGCGCCCTACACCGTCGTCGCCGGGCGTCCCGCGAAGGTGATCAAAAAGATCGGCGAGGCCGACCAGAGGTGAAGATCGAGATCGGTGCGGGCGAGAAACCGCACCCCGACTACGACGTCCATGTCGACGTCCTCCCGCTGCCCGATATCGAGGTGATCAGCTGGATTGACCCGCTGCCGTTTGCCACCGCCTCGGTCGACGGGCTGCGGGCCAATCACGTACTCGAGCACCAGAGCTACGAGCTGGTCGAACCGACCCTGCGCGAGTGGGCTCGGGTGATGCGGCCTGGTGCTGTGCTGGACATCGGAGTCCCGGACGCCCGGTTCGTCGCCGGGCAGTGGGTGCGAGGCGAGATCGATACCGCCGAGGCCAACTACTGGATTCTCGGTGGTCACTCCGACCGGACCGCCCACCAAGGCGCCGACTCGCGCGGTGTCCCGCGGTGGATCTGGAACGCCCACCACACCATGTTCGACGCCGAGTCCCTGCGCGAGCTGGTCTCCCGCTGCGGATTCACCGACCTGGAGATCTTCACCTACGACATCCGCAACCTGCGCTGCTACGCACTTCGCGCCCCCTGACTGGGCGACGCCGGCTATCTTCGCTCCCACGAAATCGTCGTAACGATGCTTCACACGATGGTTTCAATCACGCCACCATCGACCCGTAGCGCGGCGCCGGTGGTGGCTGAGGCTTGCGGCGAGGCGGCATAGACAACGAGGTTCGCCACCTCTTCTACGCTCGCGGCCCGCTGGATGATGGAGCTCGGACGGTGCTCCCTCACGAAGACGGCAGCTGCCTCCTCAATGGACAGGCCAGACTTCTCCTTGGCCTCCTGCAGCATTGCTTCAAGACCCCCGGACAACGTTGGACCGGGAAGGATGGCGTTGACGGTGACGCCCGTGCCGGCGACGCGCTTAGCGAGGCCACGCGAGATCGCCAAAGCGGCCGTTTTTGTAAAGCCGTAGTGGATCATCTCGACCGGAATGTTCAGAGCTGATTCCGAGGAGATGAACAGAACTCGTCCTTGATTGCGCTTCACCATGCCGGGCAGGTAGGCGCGCGATAGACGGACTCCCGACATGATGTTCACCTCGAAATATCGCGTCCATTCAGCGTCCGAAATGTCGAAGAAATCCTCCAGGCCATAGATTCCGACGTTGTTGACCAGGATGTCGGCCGACGGCTCGGTCGCGACCAGAGTGGAGCAGCCCTCTGCCGTACCAACATCGGCAACGCACCCCCGAATGACGGTGCCGGGGGCAGCGTCCGCGAGCCTTGTGACGGCCTCATCGACTGAAGCGTCCGTGCGGCCGTTGACGACGACGGCTGCACCCGCTTTCGCGAACCCTTTCGCAATCGCGAATCCGATGCCGGCCGTGGAGCCGGTTACGATAGCAGTCTTGTTCGACAGGTCAATTTTCATAATTCGCTCCAGGACTTGTGTGCTTGCGCTTACCGCTCGGGTAGCTCGGCGGCGGCTGATGAAAAGGCGCCACAGGCTGATGGCACCGGCCATCTAGAGCCATCGTGACTGTCCTTTCCCGTGGGACCCTCCCACCACCCGGGCTCACCGACACGGCGCGGGTCAGGGCTGCTCGCCTTCGAATGCGATCAGAAGCCTGCGAAGCAGAGCCGCGAGGGTCGCTTGTTCTTCCGGGGTCAGCGGCGCCAGCATGCCGCGCTCGTTGGCGAGATGCTCCCGACCGACTCGATCGACGAGGGCCACGCCGGCCGGGGTGAGCGCGACCAGGAGGCTGCGGCCGTCATTCTCGTTAGGTACTCGTTCGATTAGTCCGGCGTACTCGAGTTGATGGAGGGTGTGAGTGATGGCGCCCGAGGTCCGCATCAGCGCCCGATAGAGCTCCGTGGGTGTGAGCTGGTAGGGCGTCCCGATACGGCGAAGGCTGGCCAGGACGTCGAAGGACTGGCGGGTCAGCCCGTACTGGGCGAAGACGGCGTGCAGGGCCCGGTCCACATAGGCGTGTGCCCGGCCGAGCCGCGCGATCACCGCGATCGGGCTGGTGTCCAGCTCGGGCGCTTCTTTCTCCCACAGCTGACGCACTCGATCGACGTGGTCGTGCTCAGGCTCTCCTGTTTGACTTAGCTGCACGCTAAGATATTACTCTGAGAGGAACCACGTCCCCACGTTCGACGGAAGACGATCATGAAGATCATCGCCTACGACCGCTTCAAGCCCGGGGTGACCTTGGAAACCGACACCCCCTACCTACCGGAGGAGGTCGCCAATGTTTGGCGGCTGTGGAAAGCCGGGATCGTCCGGGAAAACTACGCGCGCGCCGACGAGCCCAGCGTGGTGATCGTCTTCGAGCTGGGCAGCGTCGAGGAAGCCAAGCGTTATACTGATGATTTCCCGTTGTCCAAGGAAGGCTTCTTGGAATGGTCTTTCCTGTCACTGAGGCACCGTTTCAAATCGAGAATATATTCAGTTCCGATATTGATGTCGCCGAACCATACGACCGCACTGTCGCCAGCGCCTAGCGGTGAGGAATGAGTATGGAACACTACCGCGGTATAGCAATTCCCACCACTTTGGAACAGGTGTGCGATCCGCAGCGGATGGCGCTGCTCGTCTATGACATGCAGGTCGGAGTTCTCAACCAGATCGACGACGCGGCAGAGGTGATCACGCGGGTGACTACTGTGCTCGATGCGGCGCGTAGCGCCGGGGTACGGACGTTTTTCACCCGGCACATGACGCTGCCGCTAGAGGTGACCGGTACCTCCGGGCTGCGCACCGCGATGGCCTGGCAGCGCGCCAGCACGGTCGGTGAGATCATTTCGGCCTTTCCCCGGGACTCGCCGCAATTCCAGGTCATCCCCGAGATCACCCCGCTGGCCAGCGAGGCCGTGCTCGACAAGGTCGGCATGTCGGCGTTCGTCGGCACCCCACTGGACTTCGCCCTGCGGGACTGCGGCATCGCGGCTTTCACCATCGTCGGGGTAGCCCTGGAGGTGGGTATCGAACCCACCGTCCGGCACGCCTTGGATCTGGGATACCTGCCGGTAGTGGTGGTCGACGCCTGCGGATACGGGAACCACGAGGCAGCCCAACGGTCGTTGGCTCAGCTCGACTTCTTCGGTGGCTGCCTGCAGACCGACACTGCCACCTTCTGCACACTGCTGAATCGCACACCCGAGTGACGGTGTCGAGATGAGTCGATGGTGGGGTGCCGGAGCCGACCGCGGGGACACCGAGCGGCTGGAGGCTTTCAGCGACGGGGTACTGGCGATCGCGATCACGCTGCTGATTCTTGATGTGCGGGTCGATGTCCCAGCGGAGACCAGCCTCGCGGCTGCCCTTGGTCACGCGCTGCCGGAGATCGGCGCCTACGCCGCAAGCTTCCTGCAGATCGGCATCATGTGGGCCAATCACCACGCGCTGTTCCGCGTGGTCAACCGAGTCGATCAGCTGATGCTCATGCTCAACCTGCTGCTGCTGGGGTTCGTGGCTTTCGTGCCGCTGCCCACCCGGCTGGTAGCCGAGCACACGGCGGGGGCGGACGCCCGGACAGCAAGCCTGCTCTACGGCGCCACATTGACTGGTTGCGCGGTCGCCTTCAACCTGATCTGGCACCACCTCGCTCGCGGCGGCCTGTTAGTGGCAGGCCTGGCACCAGAGTTCGTCCGCGACGTCAGTGTCCGGTATCTCCTCGGGCTCATCGGGTACGTCGGCGCTACCCTGCTGGCGCTGGTCCTGCCGCTGCTCACCGTCTTGGTCAGCGCGTTACTAGCGTTGATGTTCGCCCTCGGACCTTCGGTGCGACCCGCGTTCACACCCGAATTCAACGCCGGGGAGCGTGGCTAACGCGGTCGGGTCGCTGTAAAGCGCAGGGAGCGACTGCCGAGCTCAACCCGGGGGTCGGTGAGACCGGCGAGGCCGAGTCGATCGGGCAGGCTGTCCGGATCGACGACCACCATCGTGTCGCGTATATGCAGAAGCCGGAACCGCAGACTGAGCCGGCTATCGGAGCCGGCGAACACGCCCCCCGGCCGCAATACCCTGCAGGCCTCGGCGAACAGCCGGTCCTGCAGCCGCGCCGACGGCACGTGGTGCAGCATGGTGAAGCACACCACCGCGTCGAACGACGCGTCGGCGAACGGCAGCGCGGACCCGTCACCGTGGTGGACCTCAACCCGGCCGGCGAGCTCGGCTTGCAGAGCGGCGGCCAGCGCTGGGTCGACCTCGATCGCGGTGAGCCGTTCGGATCGCTGCGCCAACCAGCGCGTCGTCACGCCGTAACCCGGCCCGATCTCCAGAACCTCGCCGTCGAGCGACACGCCTTGAAGTGCCCAGGGCAGCAGGTGCGAGCGCACGAGGTTGGTCCAATAGTGGGAGCGACATAGGCGGCGATGGATCGCATTCATCGGCATGCCCGCACGGTAGGTGAGGCGTCGCGGCCCCGCGGTGCTAGCCGCGCATGGGGTGTGCGGCGTGGATCGTCGCGCCGACCTCGACCGGACAACGGTCGGCATCGTTTCGCCCGGAGATCGAAGTCGAGGGCACCAAGACCCGCGTGATGATCGAGCAGCTGGCAGTGATCGATCCGCAGACGCGCTTCGGTGAGTTCGCTGGCCGGCTGAACGGCGCCGAGATGCAAGCCGTCAGTGCGGCGCTGCTGACTGTTCTGGCCTTGGACTGAGCGCAGCTGGCTCCTCTGGCCGGCCATCAAGAGCAAACTGAGTGCATAGTCTAGACTCAGTACTGTGGTAAGTAATCTTGCGGACGCGCTTACCGTGGTCGGCGAGCGCTGGGCGCTGCTCATCGTTCGCGAAGTGGCCCTCGGGCTGCGCCGCTTTGACGAGGTGCAAGCCGCAACGGGGGCGCCACGCGCGGTTGTCTCCGATCGCCTACGTCGCTTGACTGCGGCAGGCATTCTCACGACTCGGCCCTACCAAGTTCCCCGCAGCCGAGCCCGTCTCGAGTACACCCTGACCGACGCCGGCTACGACCTGCTACCGGTGCTGTCAGCCATCTCCGACTGGGCAGAACACCACCTCTACCCCGCAACAGCTCCCGAGGTCGTCTACCGCCACAGCGGCTGCGGCGGCCGGGTAACCGCTCGGCTGGTATGCGAATGCGGCGAGCAGACCGGTCCGCGACAACGTCTTATCGCGCAGGTCAACCGCTAGATCCGACCCCGAAACTAGGAGCGATCATGTCACTCCCCAGCACCACCGACGCTGCGTTCGCCGACGACGTCCTCTCCAGTGAGACTCCCGTGCTCGTCGACTTCACCGCTGCATGGTGCGGTCCCTGCAGCATGCTCGCGCCGGTCCTCGAACAAATCGCCAGCGACGAGGCCGCGCGCCTTCGCGTCGTATCGATCGACGTCGATGCCAACCCCGTAACCACCCTGAATTATCAGGTCAGAAGCATGCCGACCCTGGCGCTGTTCGTCGCCGGCGAAGTTGTCGCCCGGTTCGTCGGCGCCAGACCGCGAACCGCGATCATGCGAGAGCTGGAGCCGCACCTGGGAGTTCCGCGCAGCCGCCGCCGAGTCCCGTGACGAGGTCGGCAGTTTCTTCGATGGTCTCGGCACGGTCGTAGTCGGACCGGATTGCTCGTGTACTGCTACTGCGACCTGTGCACACGACCGTTGCAGCAGCTTCGCCCAAGGCACCAGCGATTCCACGCCCCGCACCTCGGGTCGCCCCCGCAACGACGGCCACGCGACCGCGCACGTCCCGAGTGTGCCAGCTCGTCGAGGCTGTCGACTGCCGTCACTGACCTCGCGACGCCGATGCCCGGTCGTGAGCAGCTCGGCCTGCAGCAGGCGCTCACCAATCTCCTTGACGTTGCGGAGCATGCTATGCAATCGTCATAGCATGCTATCTACTCCTGAGCGGGGAATGGTGTGAGCAGCCCGCGGTCGCAGTCGCGAGCTCGAGATGGCTCGCTGGGCTACCAGATCAATCATCTCGGTCGGCTGCTCGCCCAAGCCCTGCATCGACGGATTGCGCCCATGGGGGTCGTGCCCGGTCAGTTCGCCCAGATGTTGGCCTTGTTCGAGCAGGACGGCCTGAGCCAACGCGAATTGTGCGAGCTGGTCAGGATCGAACAGCCGACCATGGCCAACACCCTGCAGCGAATGGAGCGCGACAACCTGATCCGCCGCGAACCCGATCCCACAGATGGCCGCAGAACCCGCGTGGTACTCACCGCCCGCGCGCGCGACCTGGAAGATCACCTGTTAACGGCCGCTCGCGACGTGAACGCCGTCGCGACCGGTGGACTCCGCGATCAAGAAGTCTCCGCCTTCATGTCCACGCTGAGCCAGATCATCACCAACCTCGAAGCCGCCGACCGACCCGGACCTGACAACACGGAGCAGCCATGACCACGACCACGATCGCCATCGATCAGGACGTCGCAACCCTGATCAACGTATTCACCGTGACTCGCATGACCCAACAACCGCTCGTCGATCTGCTCACCGAGGCCACCGAGCAGGTGATGCGCCACCGCCCGGGCTTCATCTCGGCCAACATCCACGCCAGCCTTGATGGAACCCGGGTCGTCAACTACGCCCAGTGGCGCAGCCGGGACGACTTCCTGGCAATGCTCGATGATCCCACGGCGCGCGAACATATGAACGCTGCTGGATCCCTCGCCACCGCCGAACCCCGCCTGTACGAGGTGACCTCGGTCCATCACGCATAACCGCGTAGCGAGCCATCTGGTCTGGAGGGCATCCCGCTGATGGATAGCCGGACGGGCATGCTGGGCAACATGCTGATCAGAGAGGCGACCGGAGACGACTGGTCGGCGATCTGGCCGTTCCTGCAGCGCGACATCGCCGGGGGCGAGACCTTCTGCTTCGACCGTGACATGACCGAAGATCAGGCTCGCCAGGCATGGTTTCCCCAACCTCCGGGGTGCACGGTCGTGGCCGTCGAGAACCAGGGCGCCGTGGTAGGGATCGCCACGATTCGGCCCAACCACGGTGGCCCGGCCGCACACGTTGCCAACGCCAGCTTCCTCGTCGATCCCGAATACGCCGGTCGCGGTATCGGGCGAGCCCTCGGCGCGCACATCCTCGACCAGGCACGCGCCGACGGCTACCGTGCCATGCAGTTCAACGCGGTGGTGGAAACCAACATCCGTGCAGTGGCCCTGTGGCGCTCGCTCGGCTTTGAGGTCCTGACCACCATTCCCGAAGCCTTCCACCATCCAGTCGACGGCTACGTCGGCTTGCACATCATGTACCGCCGGCTCCGACGTCGCGCGTCATCCAGCAGGCCTGCCGGTGACACGCCGATTGGGCTTTATTGCGGAATCTGCGGTGAACGCTAGATAGCCGGATATTGTCCGATGATGGATCCGGTCCGCAATCCGTTCGCCCCTGGCGCAGGCCAGCGGCCACCTGAGCTGGCCGGCCGAGACCGTGAGCTGGCCGCCTTCGACGTGGTGCTGGAGCGGGTGGCGCGGGGGCGCCCGGAACGCTCCCTGGTGCTGACTGGATTGCGCGGGGTGGGCAAAACAGTGCTACTCGGGGAGCTCCGGTCGATGGCGATGCACCGCGGATGGGGCGCCGGCAAAGTCGAAGCCCGACCGGATGGCGGGTTGCGCCGCCCGCTGTCGGCCGCGCTGCACCGGGCGGTGCGTGATCTGGCTCTGCGCCACCGCGCCCCGGACCGGGTTGACGAGGTACTCGGGATATTGAAGGCCTTCGCGCTACGCGCCACTCCGCGGGACGCCAAACTGCGGGATCGCTGGCAGCCGGGCATCGACGCGCCAACCGTCACCGGCCGGGCCGATTCCGGGGACATCGAGATCGACCTATTGGAACTGTTCACCGCGGTCGCGGAGTTGGCCGCCGACGTCGGCACCGGGGTGGCGCTGCTGATCGACGAGATGCAGGACGTCGCACCCGATGACGTCTCCGCGTTGTGCGCCGCGTGCCATGAGCTGTCCCAGTCCGGGGCGCCGCTGGTGGTGGTCGGCGCTGGTTTGCCGCACCTGCCCGCGGTGCTCAGCGCGTCGAAGTCCTACTCCGAACGGCTGTTCCGCTACCTACGGATCGACCGGCTGGACCGCGCCGACGCCGACCGCGCCGTGGTGGCGCCGATCGAGCGGGAGAACGCCGCAATCACCCCCGACGCGCTGGACACGCTGTTCGAGACCTCCGGCGGTTACCCGTATTTCGTGCAGGCCTACGGCAAGGCCGCATGGGACGCTGCCCCGAGGTCACCGATCGGGATCATCGACGTCCAGGTGGCCGCCCCCGAGGCCGAGACCGAACTCGCTGTGGGGTTCTTCGGCTCCCGGTTCGAGCGGGCCACTCCAGCCGAGCGGGAGTACTTGCAGTCGATGGCCGAACTCACCGGCGGCCGGGACGAGCCGGTCGGCACCACGCAGGTGGCCGAAGTGCTCGGGCGACGGGCTTCATCGCTGTCCCCAGCCCGAGACAGCCTGCTCAAGAAGGGCCTCGTGTACTCCGCCGAGCGCGGACAGATCGCATTCACCGTCCCACACTTCGGCCGTTTCCTGCTCGGCAGACTGGTCGGTTGATGCATCCGGGTACCCCGAACGAGTGAACGGACAGTGAGTCAGCGGAGGGTTGTAACAGTGCCCGGGCGTGTTTCGATGACACTGGTAGCCCCGTGATGCTGTTGGACCCCCGACCCGGCAGCCTCACGGGGCCTTCTCTTGCCCCCGTGCCGTACCGCTGGTGCCCCGCGAGCGGCGCCGACCGCAGCACGTACCCTCTTCGCCGTGCCCGTGCCCGAGAGCAAGCTCGAGATCCAGATGCTGCACGACCGCGTGATGGTGCGCCTAGTCGGTGACGAAGGCGAGCGTCGCAGCAGTGGCGGAATTCTCATCCCGGCAACGGCCCAGGTAGCCAAGCGGTTGGCTTGGGGTGAGGTGTACGGGGTCGGCAACCACGTCCGCACCGTGCAGGTCGGCGACCGGGTGCTGTTCAATCCGGAAGACCAGTACGAGGTCGAAGTGCAGGGGTGCGCATACCTGGTCATGCGGGAGCGCGACCTGCAGGCGGTAGCCAGCGAGCGCGCCGAGCACGGAACAGGCCTGTATTTGTGAGGTCACCCGAGAAGCCAGCGCAGCCCGAGCCATGGCCGTTGTTCGACAACCCGGCCCGAACCGCTCCCGGCAGCACGACCGAGGTCCCGAGAATCCTGGCAACACCGCTGCACCAGTCCGACCAGAACCGGGCACTGCGCCGCACCGGAATCTTCGCAGCCAGCGTGCTCGGGCTGCTGGCGCTGGCCTACTTCATCGACCTCGCGATGTCCGCCGGCGACGTCCCTCGCGGCGTCACCGTCGCGGGCGTACCCGTCGGCGGGATCAGCCGGGTGGCGGCCGAGCAGCGGCTGCGTGAGCAGCTCGAGCCACGGCTGAGCCATCCGATCACGCTGGAGGCCGGCGACGTCAATGCCACCCTCGACCCTGCGCGGGCCGGTCTCAGCCTGGACTGGACCGCCACAGTAAACCTGGCGGGTAAGCAGCCTTTGAACACATGGACCCGGCTGACCTCTCTGTGGCGAACCCGGGAGATGATCGTGGTCACCGCGACCGACCGGGCCGCTCTCATCGGGGCCTTGCAAGGGCTGCTGAGCAAAACCGACCGGGAACCGATCGAGGGCACCATCCACTTCGTCGGCACCCGGCCGGTCGCGGTCGAACCACGGTCCGGTCAGCACCTCGACGTCGCCGCCAGCACCGACCTCATACTCGCGCGCGGGATCCGCGGTGGCACCCTACGCGTACCAGTGACGACGCAACCGGTCCGCACTACTGCCGACGGGATCCGAGCGGCCCTGCACGACATCGTCGAACCCGCCGTGTCAGCTCCGGTCAAGGTCACCGGCGACGGCCATGATGCCATGCTGATGCCGGACGTCATCGCGGCGGCGCTGAGGTTCGCGCCGGACAGCCGTGGTGGCTTGACCACCACCATTGACAATCCCACGGTGATCGCCGCGCTGAACCCGCAACTCGACTCCACTCAGCGACCAGGCAAGAACGCCGAGATCATGATCCAGGGCGTCGCGCCGGTGGTACTGCCCTCGGTCGACGGTCGCGGCATCGACTGGGCCGCCAGCCTGCTCCCGCTGCTCGACGTGCTGCACAACTCCGGATCGCAACGCTCCCTGGCGGCCAGCTACGTCACGCTGCCACCAACGCTGAGTACCGCGCAGGCCACTGCGCTCGGGATCACCACCCAGATCGCCACGTTCACCACCGGCGGGTTCGCCGCCGATTCCGGACAGAACATCCGCCGCGTGGCAGAGCAGGTCAACGGCGCGATCCTGCGGCCGGGAGAGACCTTTAGCCTCAACGGGTACACCGGCCCGCGTAACGCCGCCACCGGATACGTCGACGCCGGCATCATCGACCACGGCCGGCCCAGCCGGGGCATCGGCGGGGGCATCTCCCAGTTCGCCACCACGCTCTACAACGCCACGTACTTCGCGGGCCTGACCGACGTCGAACACAAGGAGCACAGCTACTACATCAGCCGCTACCCCGCGGCCCGGGAGGCGACCGTGTTCGAGGGAGCCATCGACGTCAAGTTCCGCGACGACTCATCCACCGGCATCCTCATCCAGACCATCTGGACACCGACCTCGATCACGGTGACGCTCTGGGGCACCAAACACGTCGTCGTCGAGTCGATCACCGGGCCACGCACCGACTTCATCGACCAGAAATCCGAGACCGTCACCGGCCAACCGTGCACCGCCACCCAAGGCGAGCGCGGCTTCTCTATCACCGACACGCGGGTAATCCGCGATGCCAAAACCCACGCCGAAATCAGCCGCCACACCCGCAAAGTCACCTACGACCCAGAACCCCAAGTGATCTGCGCTGCCTAATTCAGCCACGAGCCCTCCTGCGCCCGAACTCCACAGCAGCGCTGTCAAAACTGGGCCGAACAGCCTGCAGCGAGTGCGGGGGGCGCAGAGCACTCCGGGCTAGAAGGCTTCTTCGGGGACGTCCATGAGGGCGTTGTCGGTGGACTCGACGATGGCGCGGCGGGACGTCAGTTCGGGCAGGATGTTGCGGGCGAAGAAGCTGGCCGCGGCGACCTTGCCCTGGTAAAACGCCTCATCTCGACCGGTCACCTCGCCGGCCAACGCGGTCAACGCCACCTCGGCCTGGCGCAGCAGCAACCAGCCGATCAGCACGTCGCCAGTGCTCATCAGCAGACGCACGGTCTGTTGGGCGACCTTGTAGGTGTTGCGCGGATCGTGCTGCGCCGACACCACGAAGCCGATCATTGCCCCGAGCATCGCCTGCAGGTCAGCCAGCGCTGTCGCCAGCAATGCCCGTTCCTCCTTGATCCGGCCGTTGCCGCTGCCGGAGTCCAGGAACTCTTGAATTTCTGTGTTCAAGTGCCCGATCGCCTGACCGCCGTCACGGACAATCTTGCGGAAGAAGAAGTCCTGGGACTGGATGGCTGTCGTGCCCTCGTACAGACTGTCGATCTTGGCATCCCGAATGTACTGCTCAATGGGATAGTCCTGCAGGAAGCCCGATCCGCCCAGGGTCTGCAGTGACAGGGTGAGCATCTCATAAGCCCGCTCGGAACCGACACCTTTGACGATGGGCAGCAGCAGATCGTTGATCCGCGCGGCCCTCTCGGCATCCGCGCCACCAATCTCCACGGTGTCCTGATAGCTAGCCGTGTAGAGGTACAGCGCGCGCAGGCCCTCGGTGTAAGCCTTCTGCAGCATCAGCATCCGGCGCACATCGGGATGGTGGGTGATCGTCACTCGGGGGGCGGTCTTGTCGCGCATCTGCGTGATGTCGGCGCCTTGCACCCGCTGCTTGGCGTAATCCAGCGCGTTGAGGTAGCCGCTGGACAGCGTCGCGATCGCCTTGGTGCCGACCATCATCCGGGCGTACTCGATCACCTGGAACATCTGCGCGATGCCGTTGTGCACGTCGCCGAGCAGCCAGCCGACCGCAGGAGTCCCGTGCGCGCCGAAGGTGAGCTCACAGGTGGTAGAGACTTTGAGGCCCATCTTGTGCTCGACGCCAGTTACGAACACGCCGTTGCGGGCACCGAGGTCGCCGGTGTCGGTGTCGAAGTGATACTTCGGCACCAGGAACAGCGACAGGCCCTTGGTCCCCGGCGCTGGGGTGATGCCGGGCCCTTCCGGCCTCGCCAACACCATGTGCATGATGTTGTCGCTGAGATCGTGCTCGGCCGAGGTGATGAAGCGCTTGACGCCCTCGAGATGCCACGATCCGTCGGGCTGCTGGATCGCTTTGGTCCGCCCGGCGCCCACGTCCGAGCCGGCGTCAGCCTCGGTGAGCACCATGGTCGAACACCAGCCTTTGTCGATCATGAATTGGGCCCAGCGCTGCTGCTCTGCGGTGCCGTTACGGTGCATCACATAAGCCATGCTTGGACCGCTCATGTAGATGAACACCGCTGGGTTGGCGCCCAGCATCAGCTCCGACGCGGCCCAGCGCAGGCTGGGCGGCGCACCGAAGCCGCCCAGCTCAGTAGGCAGATCCAGCCGGTACCACTCACCGTCCCAGAGCGCCTGGTATGACTTCTTAAACGCGGCCGGGAGCTCGACAGTGTGCGTCTCGGGGTCGAAAGTCGGGGGCTGGCGATCGGACTCGGCGAACGACTCTGCCAGCGGCCCTCGGGCCAGCCGGTCGAGCTCAGCGAGAATGTCGTGCGCGGTATCGTGGTCCATCTCGGCGTACGGGCCGACGCCCATCCGTTCCTGCACCCGGAGCACCTCGAACAGGGTGAACTCCAGGTCGCGGAGGTTGGTCTTGTAGTGACTCATGTCTTCGCTCCGACGCAGTCGTGGACCGGCTCTACTAACCGGTAACCTCAGCTTATTACTGGCCGGTAACCCCGGCAAGTCCGGCACACGCGAGCTGCGTCACTG
>JAODNG010000347.1 GCA_025465385.1 Pseudonocardiales bacterium | reverse complement strand
CCGTCCCGCTCCCGATGTCGAGAACCAGACGCCCCGCCAGTGGCACCGGCGACGCTGCGACCAGCGACCGCGCGAGAGGTCGGTACACCACACCGGCCGCACCGGGACTGGCCCATAGGTGACATTGCCGCCTCGCATCAGCCAGGCCTGTTGGGAGGACAAGTCGACGCAGGCCCGAGCCGCCGCGGAACACGGCGAGCCGCTCGGCGCAGCCGAAGCCTCGGTCCCAGTGATCAGCAGCACCACAGCAGCTAGCAACCCGATGCCAACAGTCTTGACTGTGCGGAGGATCGGTGGGACGAGTGGGCGCTTCATGTCCAACTCTCCTGCAGACTCGGGCGGCGTCCCCGACAGACGACCGGTTTCGCTTTCGACGCCCGGTACCCGTTTCGGAGACGGACGCGCAGGGTTTCTGCTGGCTACCCGTTCTCGCTGCGGAGTAACCAGATTTTGCGTGGGGTATGGCGTGGGGACCAGGGCTCACTGCGCGGGCCCAGGCACGCCGCAGGTTCAGCGTCGGGGGGAGCCTACCGAAACCTCGCGCAGGCCTCATGCGACACGCTCACAACGGAACACCATGCTCGCGGCCGCCAGCCGGTGGAGGCGCGCCAATTCCCCGTCCGGATGTGTCACAGGGGATCCCTCACCGGCACATGTTCGACCTCGGCGCCTGCCCAACTCTTCTGCCGCTGACCGCGAAAGCGTACTGATCCACACCCAGCCGTGTACAGCCGCCACTGTGCCTCGGAGCTACGGTTTACCACCACATTCAATCCGGATTTGGGACGACGATGACCACCAAGAAGTTCTGGGAATTGGGAAGACTCGACTGGGTGACGGCGAAGCCGCGCAATGTTGATTACAGCAATGCTGACTACACGAGCGATCGGGACTGGGTGGCGGCGATATTTGAGACCATCGACTTCTAAACCACCGGGCGCCGCTGGCAGTGAGGACACCAATAGAGGTTGCGCCCGGCGTGCCGTGCGGTGACGACGTCGGTAGCGCACACCAAGCACGGCGCACCGGCCCGGCGGTAGACATAGACCTCGCCGCCGTGGCGATCCTGACGCGGCGGTCGTCCCATCGCAACCGGGTCATGCTCCGGACCGACCGTATCGATCCGGCCACGACGCACCCCGTCGTGCATCAACTCGACGAGATCTGACCACAGTGCCGACCACTGATCCTCGCGAAGCTCACACCCTGGCTGCAGTGGATCCAGCCGGTGACGGAACAACAGCTCAGCCCGATAGATATTGCCGATTCCCGCGACCACCGCCTGATTCATCAACAACGTGGCCAGCGGCGCCCGAGACCGGGAGATGCGGGCCCAGGCCCGGTCTGGGTCAGCGTCGCGGCGCAACGGATCCGGCCCCAGCCGGGCGCGCACCGCGTCCACCTCGGTCCCCGTGAGCAGTTCACAGGCCGCCGGCCCGCGCAGATCCGTCCAATGCGTGAAACCGACCAGCCGCATGCGCACCTGCCCCTGCGGCGGCTGCACCGGCAACGTCGCGTCGGTGAAGGAACCGTACAGACCAAGGTGCACGTGCACCACCAGATCAGGGCTATAGACGTGGAACAGGTGCTTGCCGTGCGCTTCGGCACGCTGCAACACCCGACCGTCGAGCTTGCCAGCGGCCGCCGCGAAGCGACCCTGCGGGCTGGACACCGCGACTGGCGACCCCCCGTAACACCGCTCGTGCGCACCAGCCAATCGGTGCGTCGTGTGACCCTCCGGCATCGCAGAGTCAACCCACACAGATCGGCGGTGCGTCCCCAGCAGCCTCGAAGTCCGCGATCAACCGGATCCGCCGGGCGTGCCGCTCGCCGCCGGACAACGGCGTCGCGACAAACGCCTCCGCAGCCCCGGCGGGGCCGTGCATCCGGACACTGACCCCGACCACCTGGGCGTTGTGGCCCCGTACGAGCCGGGCGGTCTCAATGCTCCACTCCAGCACCGCGCGACAATCCGCGACCTTGTTGGCGGAAATCTGCTCGCCGTTGCCCAACCCGCCGATCACCCCCGCGATGCCACCGGACCGGCCACTACCCGGTGGGCGGTCTCGAGGCAGGACGGTGGGTAGTCAGCGCCAACATCGAAGACGTCAGGCCTGACGTCCACTGCATCGTGCCCGAGGCTACTTGAGTGCCTCACCAGAAAGCCTTAAGCCGCTCAAACCCAGCATGATCCGAACCTAGATAGCCGCGCACAGTGTGCACAGTGCCACACCGCGCATCCGTCCCGATCCCGGTATGTCTCCATGTCAGGAGGGGCGACAGGTGACCCGGCGCTAAGCACAGTACAGATTTCCAACACCGATCGATACTGGATTAGTACACCCTAGCTGACGTGGTAGAACACGGGTAAACGTTGACGGTGGTTGAAGGCCAGCCCCGCGTTTCTGGCGCCTCCAGGTCGATGGTGTCAGATCGATCGTGACATGATCGCATAGGGCCGCAGTCCGCTCCGGGGGCAACGCGGCAGCATCACAGCACCGATCTCGCCGACCCCGGTCTCTACCGCACGCCACCACCCCAGTGAACTTCCGCGGCAACCCAGCCGCGGTCAGCGACATCGGCGCATTGGCGGTCAAGCCCAACCAGGATCCCCTCTCCCAGTCAGCTTCGCTGCGCCATCCCAACCAGCAACTCACCACCCGTGTGCACCCGGTCGCGGTCCTTGATCGGCCCGATCGCCGCAGCCAACAACTTGATCATATTCAGACAG
>JAODNG010000265.1 GCA_025465385.1 Pseudonocardiales bacterium | reverse complement strand
CGTCGCGATCCCGGAAGCCGACCCGGCCGAGCTCCATGCGGCTGATCTTGGCGTGGGACGCCCGGATCGCGTGGCCGGCCGCTGCTGCGGTGATACCCCGCGCTTCACGCAGCCGACGCAGTTGAGTGCCCAACACGATACGCAGCGCGGTCGGCCCCGGCGATCGCCCCGAACCAGCCCCACCACTCGGATCCTGCCTCCACCGAGGCGCGGTCACCATCCCCGGATCAACCTAAACCGTCGAGAATGCAAGCTGCACCGCATGAAAGATCGCTATCGGTGCGCGGGGAGACTGCCGCCGGGGATACCGTCGGAATCAAGGCGCACTGACCGACGGGCCTCAGAGTTTCCGCCCAACACCGCTGAAGTGGAACACTTCCACAGGTGCACCTAGTGTGGTGCAGTCAGGTCTCCACAGCGAACACGAGACCACGCCGGGCTCCACTAGCTCCCGACCATCGAAGAAGCGAATCAGCTCCTGACGACTGCGGGCCACGATCGGTGCTGCCCCCTGCTGATTCCAGAGCCGCATGGTGTCTTTGATCGCTTCACCGTCGACCTCAGCGGTGGGGTGGGAGATCACCAGGTAGCTACCGGATGGCAACGCGTCAAGGAGTCGGTCCACGATAGCGTGCGCCTCGTCCGTATCCGTAATGAAATTTAAGATTCCTAACAGCATGAGTCCGACTGGCTGGGTGAAGTTGAGCGTCCGGGCGGCTTCCCGCAGAATCTTGTCTGGCTCGCGAAGATCTGCCTGAACGTAATCGGTTTTACCCAGTGGAGTGCTGGTGAGCAAGGCGCGGGCATGTACCATTATTATAGGGTCATTGTCGACGTAGACAACGCGAGACTCCGGTGCGGTCGCTTGGGCAACTTCA
Organism: Pseudonocardiales bacterium; assembly: GCA_025465385.1. GTDB lineage: Bacteria > Actinomycetota > Actinomycetes > Mycobacteriales > Pseudonocardiaceae. The sequence goes on along the minus strand of JAODNG010000265.1, from coordinate 2,700 downwards.
TGAGTGTTGTTAGCTGTGGGCAGACCGGTGCCGATATCGAGGAACTGACGAATTCCTGCACTGCCCGCCAGATACCGGACCGCGCGGGCCAGGAATCTTCGCTCGGCGCGGACAGTATCGCGGAAGCTAGGGATGACAGCAAGAATCTGTTCCGCGAGCTCGCGATCGACCGCATAGTTGTCCTTACCGCCCAGCAAATAGTTCCAGAACCGAGCTGAGTGCGCCACTGCAGTATTGACACGCAGAGTTCTTTCTTGCACCGGTGTATGCGAGTTCTCTGTCACAAGTATGCTTCTCTCCGCGCAGGCGTCGTGGCATGTGGAGTCCAGGCGGAAATCACGCAACGAATATCCTGGTTACTCCCCCAGTAGTTAGGTGACTACCCCTTAGTCACCGCTGTTGATCACCTTACTCCCCGGCGGCGGAGCATATAGTCACTCGTTTGGGTGCTGCGGTTCACCTATGGTCGCGGGAAACCGCCCGCAGAACACTCGGCACCCGGATGGAGATCGTGGTTCCGGTGCCAGGGACGGAGTCGGCTATCAAGCTGGCCCGCTCACCGAAGGAGTCTCGCAGCTGATCGTCGATCGTGCCCAGGATGTCTTGGAGGTCTGCATCCTGCCTGCCGGGTCCGTCATCGGCGACGGTGATCAGGCAATCCGGACCCTGCACGCGAGCGGAGATCGTGACGGTGCCGCCGAGCTGCTTGCGCTCGATGCCATTGCGAACCGCGTTGTCGACCAGTTGTTGGACCGCCAAAAACGGCAGCGCCACGGGCAGTACCGCCGGCGCGACCTCGAGCTGCACTCCGAGCCGGTCGCGGAAGCGAGACCGTTGCAGGGTCAGGTAGCGCTCGATGTTCTCCAGCTCCTCGGCCAGCGTGGTCTGGGCGACCGAGCGCAGCGAGTACCGGGTGAACTCAGCGAAGACGATCAGCAGATCACGGGCCCGCGACGGGTCGGTGCTGACCAGGCCGACGATCGTGCTGATCGTGTTGAACAGGAAGTGCGGGGAGATCTGGCCGCGGAGCGTCCGCAGTTCGGCGCGAACCTGCGCGACAGCGCGGTCAAGCTCGGCGAGCAACTGTTGGTCCTCCTCGCGACCACCTTCGCGGCCGCGAAGCACGACCGGCGCCTGGACCGCTGCCACGTGCTTGGCGGGGCGCAGACCGCGCCAGGTCGGGTGTCCGAGGCGGCCGTGGGCGGTCCACTGCCGGTAGTAGACCTCGCCCAGCAGCCGCGGAGCCACCCAGTGCACATCCCGGTCGGGCACTTCATCAACGAACGGACTGGCCGGCTGGGCCAGCTCAGTCAGCCGGTCGCGCAGCTCCCGGCGGGCCGCTTCGGTGAAACCCGTGCCGACCTGGCCGACGTATCGCAGACCCTGCTCGGTGGGGACGCCGACCAGCAGAGCGCCGATCCCGGCCGCGCGGTGACGTTCGGGGACCCATCCGCCGATGATCACCTCTTGGGACTGGCGCAACGTGGTCTGAACCCAGCTACGTGACCGGCCCGGCTGGTATGGCGAGTCCACCCGCTTGGCGACCACGCCGCGCAGGCCGTGTTCGGCAGCGGTGTCCAGCACCGTCTGGCCGTCGGTATCCAGAAAACAGGGCGGCAGCACGACCGGTCCGTCGGCAAGCCCGAGTTCCGCCAGCAGCTCCCGGCGGCGCTGGTACGGCAACTCGGCGGTGGACCGGCCGTCCAGGCTGAGCAGATCGAACACGTAGTATGTCACGGGCGCGCGGCGCAACACCGTCGCGGTTGGACGTTGCACGTTCATCCGCCGGTGGAGCTGCGCGAAGCTGGGGCGTCCGCAGGAGTCCAGCGCGACGATCTTGCCGTCGAGCAGCATCCGACGCCGCCCCGCGAACGCTCCGAGTTCCGGGTACGCGGCAGTGATGCTGCGGTGACTGCCGCTGAACAGGCACATCCGGTCGGGCTCGGCACACACCAGCGAGCGGATCCCGTCCCAACTGAACTCGAAGGCCCAGCCCGGTCCGGCCGGCAGCGGTCCCGCTGTCGGCAGCATCGGACGCACCAGGTCTGCCATCGTCAGCTCAACTTCGGCGGCTGGCTTGCTTGCCCTTATCACCGGACTTGCGCGGTTTCGGCACGTTCGGTGGGTCGCCTCGGGCGGCCTTGGCTGCCTCGACGGATGCCTGCAAGGCGGTAATCAGGTCCACCGCGGGGGCAGGCTGCGCGGACGTCGGCGGGGCAACGAACTCCTTGCCGGCGGTCTTGGCTTCGATGACCGACAGCAACGCCTCGCGGTACCCGTCTTGATAAGCCTCGGGAGTGAAATCACTGGACATCGCCTCGATCAGGGTGTCCGCCATCTTCAGCTCCGCGTCGCTGACAGCAACCTCCCGGTCCAGCACGTCGAACTGGGCCTTACGCACCTCATCCGGCCAGACCATCGTCTGCAATGCGAGCACATCCCCCCGCGGTCGCAGCACGGCCAGCGATTCCTTGCTCCGCACCGCGATCTTGGCCAGGCCCACCCGGCTGGTTCGCTCCAGCGCAGCTCGCAGCAACTCATACGGCTTGCGGCCAGCCGGATCTGGTTCGAGGTAGTATCCACGGGCCAGCGCGAGCGGATCGACCTGGTCAGCCGGCACGAAGGCGACCAGCTCGACGACCTTGGTGGTGGGCAGCGGCAAGTTGGCGAAATCCTCGTCTGTCAGGAGAACGGTCTCTC
>JAODNG010000249.1 GCA_025465385.1 Pseudonocardiales bacterium | reverse complement strand
CTGGCAGCGCTGATCGTTGGGGTGGTCGTGTTGGGGATGGCGGGTGTGCTCGCCTTTGTCGGGAAGCAACAGGCCCAGCGCGCGGGGCCGCTGGTGCCCGAGAAGGCGGCTATCAGCGTCAAAACTGACATCAAGACCATCAAGGAAGGGATGCACCGATGACCGGGCCGTCACGAGAGGAAGAAATACGCAAGGACATCGAACGCACCCGCGCGCAACTCGGTCACACCGTAGAAGCATTAGCCCACAAGGTGGACGTGCCGGCCCGCGTCAAGGACAAGGTGCAGGACACCAAGGAAACCGTGCAAGTCAAGGCGGAAGAGGTCACGCTGAAAGTGCTTGAAGGCACCGCAGTACTCCAAGCCAAGGCAGTCGAGGTGGCGCAGCAAGCTGAGCGCCTTATCTCCCAGGCGCTGGAGAAATTGCCGCCGCCGGTGGCTGCGCGCATCGAGCCGCTGGTGCTGGCGGCGAGGCAACGGCCGCTGGCCGCTGCGGCGGTCGCTGTGGTGGTGTTGTTCGTGCTGCGGCGCCTGCTCTGTAGGAAGAGCTGAGGCACCTGAGCATCGTCGGTGGTGATCGTTAAGCTGCGGATCATGAGCGTGAACTGAACCGAGCGCTTCCGCCATCCGAACGTCAGGTGGGTAAGAGGTGGTTGCGATCACTGCGGTTGCCACCGAATGTCGATGGACGGAGTACAGAAATGCACCAGTTCCAATGCGGGCACCAGGAGTGCGGAAGCCAGTACACCGCGGCCAACAAGGATGACCTGATGTCCCAGGTAGCCCAACACCTGAAGGACGCACACAACGTCGACAAGGCGACCCAGACCTTGATGGGGTACCTCGAATCGACGTGCGTGACGGTTCAGCCTTAAGACCGCCGCTCGCCGCAGTCAGCACCGCCGACCCGGGTTCGTAACTATAACCGCACTTCTGTCGCCTTTCGACCGGACGCTCTCGTTAATCCCTGAGATTGTCAGGGGTGGGTGCGACAATGGTGCCGTGATAGCGACGCAGCTGGATCCGAGGCAGGCAATGGCCGCTTGTCTAGACCAGTGGCGTGATGCGATCGTCCACCGCGATGACGCGGAGCTGCCGGCGCGCGTTATGGGTAGGACCTGCCCATCCCTCGACGTCGGGCGCGCCCTGCGCACCATCATTGCCGACTGCGCGCTGGGATTAACCGCTGATGGCCTGCACCGCGCTGATCACGGCCAGTACGAGCATTACGAGCCCGGCGACCCGGGCTATCCACGCCAACGGGATCCAGCGCAGCAACTGCCGGCCGCCCAGGACAGCGAGACCGCCGACCGCCCACAGGCCAAGTACGGCACCGAGCCCGACGCTCACCGGATCGTGGTACTTGGCGGCCAGGTTGGCGGTGACGATCTGAGTGAGATCGCCGAACTCCGCAACGAACAACACCCCAAAGCTCGTCGCCGCGGCTTTCCAGAAGCCGGACGGCCGGACGACGCGCCCGCTGCGGGTCCGGGTCAGCACGGCCGCCGTATCGGGTCTCCGCTCGTCGCCGCCCGACGTGCAACCTGGCGCCTGCTCATCCCGTGGCGGCGCACTCCCCGACGCGGGCGGATCCGCATGATTCGAACCGCCGCGACGAACCAGCAGAACGGCCCCGGCCAGGAACAGCACCGCCACGATGGCCTCAACGATCCGGTGCGGCGCCAGGCTCAAGGCGCTGCCAGCGGCCACCGCGATGATTACATGCACGGCGAACGCCGCCGCCACCCCGATGAAGACGAAACCCGGCCGGTATCGGGTGCCCAGCATCAGACTCGCCAGCGCGGTTTTATCTGGTAGCTCGGCCACGAATACGATGCCGAACACCGCGGCCAGCAGCGTCACACTCACCGTCGCGGTTCCTCTCGTCGTAGCCTGTGCCACCTCCAGCCCATGCGCACTGCGGTGGTGTGGCTGGCTAACCAATACGCTATTCGTCGACGGGACGGCGCCCTACGATCGTACGTTGGGGCACGCCGGGCATGGCTGGGAGTGCCAGAACATTCTCAAATCCCGCGGCCGTCAGCATCGTCGCGGCATGCTCCGGTGACAGGCGTCCGCTTCCGTAGAGAAGGCTCACGAGCCGCAGGATCGCGGGCTGGATCTCCGAGCCCTCGACCGCCAGCGACCCAAGCACCGCCCAGCCGCCCGGACGCAGGGCGGTACGTACCCGATGCAGGCCTCGCGCCGCCACGTCGGCGGGCAGGAACATGACCGGAACCCACGCGAGGTCATAGCAGCGATCGTCGGTCAGGTCCTGCACGCGCTGGGGACGCAGCTCGATCCGGTCCGCAAGCCCGGCCTCGGCTACGTTGCGCCGGGCGAGCGTGAGTGAGGTCTCGAACGGGTCGATACCGACGACCTGCAGGTTCGGGAAGCGGCGGCACATCTCGATCGTGAGCCGCCCGACGCCCGACCCGACGTCCAGGAACCTCGCCGTAGGTTTCCTGAGGCGCTCCGACAAGCCCTCCAGGTTGGGAAACAGCCGCTCGACCCACGGCACGACCATTTCCGCCGAGCGCACCCCCTGTGCCTCGAGTAGGTCGGGATCGGAGTAGTTCCAGCCGTCCAGCGCGATGGTGCCGCGTGCCGCGCGCCCGACGAGCTCCGCGGTCTGCAAACGGGTGGAACGAAGATCCGCGGCGAGCAACTCCTTCGTCGGACCACGGGTGACAGCGGCTAGCCCGGGTGAAGCGACGAAGCCATGCTCGTCAGCGCTTCCGAATCCGAGTGCGACTAAGACCTCCAAGATGCTACTAACCAGGTCCGCAGGGATCCCCGTGCGCTGGCTGATCTGCCCCGCTGTGCTGGGGGTCGAGAGCTCATCCAGGACTCCTGCTTCGAGGGCGAAACTCACCGCCGCGAAGGCCCACACGGAAATGCTCAACTCTAGGATGCGTTGCCGCACCTCCTCCCGCCCCGGCGCGTCAAACAAGTTCACCACCTCATTTCTGCATCCCCAACCGCATAGTCCTACGCGCTCCTGTTCCCGAACTCCACAGCAGAGCTCTCCCAGGTCGGTGAAACAGCTCTGCCGTGGAGGTCGGGAGGCGCAACCACCGAAGACCGGAGTTTCTAGGTGGCGAGGTGGCGGTTGAAGAAATCGAAGACGCACTTCCAGCCGGCGACGGCGGCTTCGGGCCGGTAGTTCGGGCGGTCCACCGCCATGAACGCGTGTCCGGCGCCGTCATAGGTGTGGAATTCGTGCGGCTTGCC
>JAODNG010000226.1 GCA_025465385.1 Pseudonocardiales bacterium | reverse complement strand
GGCTCTCCGTGGTTCCGGGTGAGCGTGACGTTGTGCTGGCTGATCACGCCGCTGCCTGAGCGATCGCGTGGGCCAGGATACGACGTTGGTAGTTGTCCTGGTTGGTGAAGCCGCAGCCGACGCGCTTAATCGATTTAATGGATCTGTTTGAGCCTTCGGTGCGGGCGTTGGTGATATTGAGCCGGCAGAATGCCTCGATTTCAGTCCACCAGGTGTCGACGGTCTCGGCCAGGGTGACGATCTCGGGTACCTCACTGAACTGGGCGCACCAGGTCAGGAACCGGTATTTTGCGTCACGTATCTCGTGAGGGTGCCCGCCGCGTTTGGCGGTGGCCAGTAGGGCGCGGAATTCTTCTTTGGCGATCCAGGCACCGAGGATTTGGCCAGTGGGGTCGGCATCGATGCAAGCGTTCCACATTGTGGCGAACCGTGGTGGACTGAGCCGTTCACGAGCGGTGAGCAGCCGACGCCGGTTGGCCCACTCCGGGTCGACCTTGCGGCCGCGGCGGTCCCGGTTATCCCAGGTAACCCGGCGTCGAACTGCGGTCAGCGTGTCATTGGCCAGCCGCACCAGGTGGAAGTGGTCGACCACAATGGTCGCCTGCGGCAGGGCCTTGCGCACGGCAGCGGCGTAGGCGGCGCACGGATCGATGGCCACCACCTCGATACCGTCGCGCCAGTGCTGGCTACGAGCCTTAAGCCAGGTACACACCGCCGCTGATGAGCGGCCCGGGGTCAACCCCAGGATCGCCCGCCCATCAGCCGGGTCCAGGTTGGTCAGGCTAGTCATCCACGGCTCGGGGCGCCGCCACCGGCAGGTCACGGCATCGTAGTGCCAGCGCACGCGGCGAGTGCGGGTTTCATCGATGCCCAGCTGGCGCACCGGCGGCGGCTCGGCCGGCAGTTTGGCGTGTGCCCGAGCCGCCACGTCGTTGACCAGCCACCACGACACCCCATACTCGGCCGCTATTCGCGAATACGCCCGGGTCTGGGCATCGGCGCGGGCTAACGCCCGCCGCAACCGCTCCGACGAGCGACGGCCGGGCCGAACCTCGCTGCTGCGCTCCACGAACAGCCGCTGCTGACAATCCCGCCGCGGACACCGGTAACGACGCTTACGCCAGATCACCACCAGCCTCCGCTCCCCAAACGGAAGGTCTTTAATCCGCGACTCCCGCACGTCATACGGCTTGCCGCTCACCATCACCCCACACCGGGGACAGCCATGCTCCTCAGCAACCTGCATGATCACTAACCGACGAGTGCCCGCATCGAGCTCGACACACTCGACCACCCGAAACCCGGGCAGGTCAAACAAAACCGAAGTACCGTCATGCATGCTCGTGCCCTTTCGACTGGATGCCTAGACACCAGCCAGTCTGGAAGGGCCACGAGCCCTATCCGGTCAACGCCACGCCGTCACCCGAAACCTTGAAGACCCTGCATACTTGGCCGGCCAAGATGACGGAAATGTCGATGCGAACACAATTTGGGTGCACCGGTTTACGACGTGTCGGCATCCGCATTCGGTAAGAGTCCCCAGAAGTTCTCACTGGAATCCGCGGCCGCGGACTTGTTCAGACTCGCCAAGCTAGTCCGGCGCAAGACCGGCGCTCCCCGGATCTTCCTCGTGCCGACTCGATGGGCGGGCTCATCGTCAGATGCATGGTGCAGCGAATCATTCCCAACGACCCGGACGCCGGCGGGCACCTTGGCTCCGGGGCCGACTTCGTCGAGCGGATTTCACCTACGCCACCCCACACGGCGGCATCGAGTTCGCGGTCGGTGGTGGCTTGCTGGAGACGCTCCGCGACCTCATCGAGGGTCCAGGGCGCCGACATCTTCGATACGGAATGGTCAATTCCGAAGAAGGCTACCAGAATCTGCGTCGCTTTCTGTTCGGCGACCTGCGGGTCCAGGTCGAACTAGTAGGTCTCGACGTACAAGGTCGCGAGGATGACTACCATCTGGCAACTGGAGACGTCCCTGGCGATCCGAGGTCTGCCCGTTCTCGTGCACGAGTCCTTCATCGACCATCTCGAACAAAGCGAGGACTGGCAAAATATCCTAGTCAGCTGCGATTCAGATCACCGTGGTACGTCACGCGCTTTCTCCAGTCAAGTGAACCTTTGAGGCGGCGTTTCTACGGTATGTCTCGCCTCCCGGTCAAGCAGCGCGGCGACCGCCGCCGGCCTGTCGCCGACTGCGAGCAGCAGGTAGCCGGGGCCGTCGAGGGCTGACCACGCCCAACGCAGCCCCGGCTGTTCACCGGCGCCCTGCGGTGGTCCGCCGATCCAGTTCCCCACCACCGCCAGCATCCCGATGACGCGGGCGCCACCGGTACCTGCGGGGCCGGCGAGCACCGGATCGGCGCCATCCAGCAGAAGAGTGTGGACGATCACCGGGATGCGGTCCAGCTCGACAGTGAGTTCGCCGTGGAAGCGTCCGCCACGTTGACCTGCGCGCCCGAGCACCATCACCTCGCGCACCGTGGCCCGGGCCCCGCGCTGCAATGCGACGGTCATGCAGCTGCGCAGCTCGGCACGATCGCACACGACGGTGGGCTCGGGACGCCAATCCAGCGATGCACCATCAGCGAGGTCAGCGGCCACGTTCCAGCGCGCCGCAGCAGGACGGCCCGGTTGGACCACGGTAGCCGCTGCCGAACGCAGTTGCAGAGATGAGCCAGCGCTGAGACGAATGTCCAACGCGAGCTCGTCGCCACCCAGCGGACCGCCTGCAGCCTGCACCAGGTGCACCCGGTTCGGGCCGGTCTGACGCAACACCACTGGAGGCGCGCAGCGCCACCGCAGGCAGGCAGTGTCAAGCCCTGATTCGACCGTGAGCTCCGCGCGGGCCCTCATCGGCGGGCCGCTGACCGGACCTGACTACGCACCCAGTCCACGACCGCTCCTCCGGCGGGCTGCTCACGCAGCGAAATCAGCACAGTAGGTCGATCTCCCCGGACCGCCAGTGCGTCTCGGCGCATCACGCCGAGGTCTGCGCCGACCAGCGGCGCGAGATCGACCTTATTGATCACCAGCAGGTCGGATCGGGTGACGCCGGGGCCGCCCTTGCGAGGCACCTTGTCGCCACCGGCGACGTCGAGGACGAAGATCTGCGCGTCGATCAGACCGTAGCTGAACGTAGCAGTGAGGTTGTCCCCACCGCTTTCCACCAGCACCAGGTCGGGAGTGTGGCGCTCGGTGAGCTCCTCCACGGCGTCGAGGTTGGCCGTGATGTCATCGCGGATCGCGGTATGCGGGCAGCAACCGGTGCGCACCGCCCGGATTCGGTCGTCGGGCAGCACGCCGTTGGTACGCAGGAAGTCGGCGTCTTCGGTGGTGTAGATGTCGTTGGTCACCACCACCAGCGACAGCTCGTCACGCAGCGTCCGGCACAGCGCCGCGACCAGCGCTGTCTTTCCGCTCCCGACCGGCCCTCCGACGCCGATCCGCAGCGCCCGGTCCTCACGATGCAAAGAGAGTCACCTCCGTGCGAGCGTGCAGTTCGGCCAACACCTCAGGCAGCGGAGTACTGGCGCTGGGCAGCAGACGGGTATCCCACTGCGCGACGGCTTCGCGCGCCACGCGGGTCGCCGCCAGCGCCACCTTCTCGGCCGACTCGCTTGCGCGCGCCTGCACAGCGGCGACCGCGATCGGGTCCAGCCCCAGCAGCCGCACCGCGGCCGCGCAGGCCCCGCCGATCAGGTGGTGCAGCGCGAGCAACGCGGCAGCGTCGGCCCCATCCCCTATGGCAGTTACCGCAGCGCCGAGCACGAGCGGGTGGTGCGGGCGGCCAGTGTGATACAACGCCTCCAGCGCAGCGAACGGCCAGACCCGGCGGGCAGTGCGCAATAGCGCCGCGCCCTGTGACCGGGATGCCTCCCGCATGGCGGGCGACGGGGTACGGGCACTCACCGCGGCGTCCCACCGGCTCCAATCCACCGACGCGGTCTCGGCTGCCAGCATGCAGCCGGCTGCCGCCGCCGCGGCGACCACCGGACCGGTACCCCGCAGCCGCCCGGCCAGGTACAGGGCGAGGTCGGACTCGTCACACACCAGACCGCGCTCGACCGCCGCCTCCACTCCACCGGAGTGGGCGTGCCCGCCAGTGGGCAATCGAGAATCGGCCAGCAACAGCGACCCCGGCACCGTCATCAGAACAGGAAGTAGCGTTGGGTCATCGGGAGCTCTTCCGCTGGCGCGGGTTCGACCACCTCGCCGTTGATCCGGACGGTGAACGTTTCCGGGTCCACCTGGATGCGGGGGACTGAATCATTGCGCGGCATATCAGCTTTGCTCAATGCACGCGTGTCCCGCACCGCCACCAGCCTGCGCCGTACCGCCAGCCGGTGGGCGAGCCCACCCGTCACCGCCGCGGGAGCCACGAAGTGCACCGATGTAGCGGCGGCAGTTGCCGGGGTAGCCCCGAACATGGGACGCGGTAGCACCGGCTGCGGGGTGGGGATGGAGGCGTTGGAATCCCCCATCGCTGCCCAAGCGATCATTCCGCCCTTGATGACAACACTCGGCCGCACCCCGAAGAACGCAGGCTGCCACAGCACCAGATCGGCGAGCTTGCCCACCTCGACCGAGCCGATCTCACCGTCGAGCCCATGCGCGACAGCCGGGCAGATCGTGTACTTGGCCACATATCGCCGCGCCCGCAGGTTGTCCGACGTCTGCGGGTCCCCGGGCAGCGCCCCGACCCGGCGCTTCATCACATGCGCGGTCTGCCAGGTCCGCAGGATCACCTCGCCGACCCGGCCCATCGCCTGCGAGTCCGACCCGATCATCGAGATCGCCCCGAGGTCGTGCAGCAGGTCCTCGGCCGCGATGGTGGACGGGCGGATCCGGCTCTCCGCGAACGCGAGGTCCTCCGGCACCGCAGGGTTGAGGTGGTGGCAGACCATAAGCATGTCGAGGTGCTCATCGAGGGTGTTCACGGTGTGCGGGCGAGTCGGGTTGGTCGAGCTGGGCAGCACGTTCGGCTGCGCCGCGACGGTGATGATGTCCGGTGCGTGGCCGCCACCAGCTCCCTCGGTGTGGTAGGCGTGAATGGTTCGGCCGCCGATCGCAGCCAAGGTGTCGGCGACGTAACCGGCCTCGTTCAGGGTGTCGGTGTGGATAGCCACCTGCACACCGGTGTCATCGGCGACCCGCAGGCAGGCGTCGATCGCCGCTGGGGTCGATCCCCAGTCCTCGTGCAGCTTGAACCCGCTGACCCCGGCCGCGACCTGCTCGTACAGCGCCGGCTCCCCCACCGTATTGCCCTTACCCAGCAGCGCGACGTTCACCGGAAACTCATCCAGGGACTCCAGCATCCGGGCCAGGTACCAGGCACCGGGCGTCACCGTGGTGGCCTTGGTGCCCTCGGGGGTCCGGTGCCGCCGCCAACCAGGGTGGTGACGCCCGACCCCAGCGCCTCGGGCACCTGCTGCGGGCTGATCAGATGCACATGGCAGTCCACCGCGCCGGCAGTGAGGATCATCCCGTTGCCGGCGATCACCTCGGTCCCCGGACCGATGACCAGCGCGGAATGGACCCCGTCCATGACGTCCGGGTTCCCGGCCTTGCCGAGGCCGACAATCCGGCCGTCTCGCACCCCAATGTCAGCCTTGACCACCCCCCAGTGGTCCAGCACGACCGCGCCGGTGATCACCAGGTCCGGTGCACCGTCTGCCCGGGAAGCCCGAGCCTGCCCCATCGACTCCCGAATCACCTTGCCCCCGCCGAAGACTGCCTCGTCCCCGCCGTGCGGCCCCCGGCAGCGGTCCTCAGTGACCTCCACGAGCAGGTTCGTGTCGGCCAGCCGTACCCGGTCGCCCTCGGTGGGACCGTAGAGCTTGGCGTAGCGGCTGCGCTCGACCGTCCAACGGCCAGCGCCGACGGTTGCCGTAGCTGCCGCGCTGGGATCGGGTGCATCCAGGCGCAGGCCGGGCACAGTACGGGTGCCACCGAGCGGCACAACGCGCACCACCCGTTCGAGGCCGGGTTCAAAGCGCACCGACGTACCGGCCGGCACCGCCAACCGCATCCCGGTAGCGGCTGCGCGGTCCATTTGCAGCGCCGGATTCGCCGCGGCGAGGTGGTAGTGCGACCCGACTTGAATGGGGCGGTCGCCGGTGTTCAGCACGATCAGCTCGCTACCGGCTTGCGGCCCGAGCACGACCGGTTCATCGGACAGCAGCAGTTCACCCGGCACCCCGGGCTGGTCGGTCACTGGATTGGCCGGTGCACGGTGACGAGTTTCGTGCCGTCCGGGAAAGTCGCCTCGACCTGCACCGAGAAGATCATCTCCGGCACGCCGTCGATGACGTCCTGCCGGCTGAGCACCCGCTGGCCTTCCGCCATGAGATCGGCAACGCTACGCCCGTCCCGCGCTCGCTCCACCACCCACGACGTGATCAACGCGACGGCCTCAGGGTAGTTGAGTCGCAATCCCCTGGCCCGGCGTTCCCTGGCCAGTTGACCGGCCAGGTAGACGAGAAGCTTCTCCTGCTCATGCGGGGACAGCAGCATGTCGACCCTTCCTCACCCGCTCCGCGCGATCAATGAGTATGGGTCATGAAGTATGACTGTCACATCACTTCGGCGGCTTGAAGGACAGCTGGGCTGCCACCTACCCGAGGTTTCGGAACGACCGGCGTGGCGGCCTTGACCTCATCCATTGTTGGTCGGACAGCGGGGTGCTCGACCAGGGCGAGTACCCGGGAGGCCATGAATCGAGCCGTGCGTACCGGCGTGCCGCCACGAGTCACCTCGGTGACCTCCACGATGCCGCGACCGTGAGTAATCTCCACCCGCCGGCCATTGCGGGTGGCTTCGATCTCGTATGTCCGAGTGGTACCGCCGGCGTCGATGACAATCTCGGTGCGATCACCCTTCATGGCTTGCCATCCTTATCGTTGCCGGGCGAAGCGGGTCCGGGCCGAGCGTGCTGGTCGCCTCTCGGCGAAGGGCACACCGTGGCTTCAGCCGAACGATCGTCCGCGGTGGCAGTTTTTTAATGGACCCGGGGGACACAGTCCACCCGGCCCGGACATCCTGTACAACCACTCATGCGCCCCGATCATTCCCCGCCCGGAGCCGCGTGAGCCAAAGCCGGTTCTTAGATCGCCATGGCGGCTCGGACATCGGCGTGGGCGTCGGCGCCACCCGTGCCAGTGGAGGTGATCCGACCCGCTTCCATGACGTAGTAGCGGCTCGCCGCGGCGAGGGCGAATCCCACGTGTTGTTCGACCAGCAGGATTGACAGACCCCCGCGGGTGGTCAACGACAGGATCGTCTGCTCTATCTCCGCCACCACGGACGGCTGGATGCCCTCAGTCGGTTCGTCCAGGATCAGCAGCCGCGGCTGGGTGATCAATGCCCGGGCGATCGCCAGTTGCTGTCGCTGACCACCGGACAGCAGGCCGGCACGACGTGCCAACAGCCCAGCCAACGCCGGAAAGAGGTCCAGCATCTCGGCGATCAGCTTGTCGCCGCCTCGCCGGGTGTCCGCTACCAGTTGCAGGTTCTCCTGAGTGGTCAGTTGCGGGAAACATTGCTGTCCCTGCGGCACGTAGCCCAGGCCGCGCTTGATGCGCTCATGAGGTCGCATCCGGGTGATGTCCTCGCCGTTGAACACGATGCGCCCAGCACGGGGCTGGAGCAGCCCGACCGCGGCGCGCAGCAGGGTCGTCTTGCCGGCACCGTTGTGTCCCATCACGGCGGTCACCCCGCCCGGCGGTACCTCGATGGTCGCGCCGTGCACCACGGTGGTTCGCCCGTAGCCGACATGGATGTCCGTCATGTCCAACGTCGCCGTATCCAATGTCAACGTCACTGGGCAATCTCCGCCCGGCCGAGATAGACCTCTTGCACATTGGGGTCGGCCTGCACCTGAGTGACCGTGC
>JAODNG010000183.1 GCA_025465385.1 Pseudonocardiales bacterium | reverse complement strand
CTGGCGGCAGTTCTTGGCTCCTGCTGACCGGTACTGAAGTTCGGCGCTGGCGGTGAAGACGGGGGCAGCTCGAGGCGCGATCGTGGAACAGCCCGAGGGGGCGCGGGTCTGGCTCGGTGAGACGCTGGGGACTGACACCGTGGAGGCCTCGGAGGCGAGCACGACCGAAAAGAAGGCATGAGAATCTTGGACATCACCGCCACCCCGCAGTGGACCGCGCTGACTAACCACTACGAGAAGATGAAGGACCTGCACCTGCGGGAGCTTTTCGCCGGCGATCCGGATCGGGGACGGCGGATGACTGTACAGGCTGTGGATCTGTATCTGGACTATTCCAAGCACCGGGTTACCGTCGAGACTCTGGAGTTGCTCATCGCCCTGGTGGAGGCTGTCGACCTGCGTGGGCGCATCGAGGCGATGTTCCGCGGTGAGCACATCAACGTCAGCGAGAATCGGGCCGTGTTGCACACGGCTTTGCGCTTGCCGCGCGATGCGCACCTAGTGGTGGATGGCCAGGATGTGGTGCGCGACGTGCACGAGGTTTTGGACCGAATGGGCAACTTCACCGACCAGGTCAGGTCCGAGGAGTGGACCGGGCACACCGGCGAACCGATCCGTACCGTGGTCAACATCGGCATCGGCGGTTCGGATCTGGGCCCGGTGATGGCCTATGAGGCGCTGAAAGACTATTCCGACCCGAAGGTGACCTGCCGGTTCGTGTCCAATCTCGACCCCGCCGACATCCTGGAGAATCTCCGTGACCTGAACCCGGCTACCACGCTGGTCATCGTCTGCTCCAAGACCTTCACCACTGCTGAGACACTCACCAACGCCGGCGTCGCCAGGCGCTGGCTCCTCGACGGTCTGGGCGCGGGCCACGAGGCCGTGGCCCGGCACTTCGTCGCTGTGTCGACCAATACCGAAGGCGTACGGGCCTTCGGTATCGACCCGGCGAACATGTTCGGCTTCTGGGACTGGGTCGGCGGCCGCTACTCCTACGACTCCGCGGTCGGCCTGTCGCTGATGATCGCGATCGGACGGGAGCGCTTCGCGGAGATGCTCGCCGGGTTCCACGCCATGGACCAGCACTTCCGCGCGACGCCGTTCCAGCGCAACATGCCAGTCCTAGCTGGCTTGCTCAACGTCTGGTACGGCGGTTTGTTCGGCGCCCAGAGCCACGCTGTGCTTCCTTACAGCCAGCGTCTGCACCGCTTCCCCGCCTACCTGCAACAGCTGACCATGGAAAGCAACGGCAAGTCCGTGCGCTTGGATGGGTCCCCGGTGACGCTGCCCACCGGGGAGATCTTCTGGGGCGAGCCCGGCACCAACGGGCAGCACGCCTTCTACCAGCTGCTACACCAGGGCAGCCGGCTGGTGCCCGCCGACTTCATCGGCTTCGCGCAGCCCGCGGCCGACGCCGATGGCCAGCACGACGCCTTCATGGCCAACTATTTCGCCCAGACCGCGGTGCTCGCCTTCGGCCGGACGGCCGACGAGGTCCGCGCT
Organism: Pseudonocardiales bacterium; assembly: GCA_025465385.1. GTDB lineage: Bacteria > Actinomycetota > Actinomycetes > Mycobacteriales > Pseudonocardiaceae. Next base: position 2,522 of record JAODNG010000183.1, on the reverse strand, counting down.
GAGGGCACCCCTGACCATGTCGTGCCGCACAAGATCATGCCCGGCAACCGCCCGACCTCCAGCATTCTCGCGCCCGCGCTGACCCCAGCCGTGCTGGGTCAGCTCGTCGCGCTCTACGAGCACACGGTGTTCACCCAGGGCGTGATATGGGACATCGACTCCTTCGACCAGTGGGGTGTCGAACTGGGCAAGGCCATGGCCAAAAAGCTCACCCCGGCGATCACCCAGGCTAGCCCGCCCGCCGCCGAGCACGACCGCTCCACCGACGCGCTGATCTCGCGCTACCGCAGTTGGAGGGGGCGGGCGACATGAGCGGTCCTCGTGCCGACACCCTGGTGCTGTTCGGCATCACCGGTGATCTCGCCCGCAAGCTGGTCCTGCCGGCGCTGTACCAACTGGCCGCCCGCGGCGAGGTGACCGTACCCATCGTAGGTGTCGCCCTTTCCACCTGGAACGACGACGAGTTGCACCAACACATCCGCGACGCGGTAGCAGCCGTCGGCCCGATCGACGAGGCCGTGCTAGCAAAGCTGCTCGCCCGCACCAGTCTGGTGCGCGGCGATTACGCCGACGCCGCCACCTTCGCCGAACTCGCCCAGCACGTCTCGGGTGCTTCCTTCCTCGCCCACTACCTGGCCGTGCCGCCGTCGCTGTTCGCCATCATCGCCGAGGGGCTCACCGCCGCCGGGCTCGCGGGCCACGCCCGCCTGGTGGTCGAAAAGCCCTTCGGCCATGACCTCGCCTCCGCCCGGGACCTCAACGTGCGACTGCACCGGTGCTTCCCGGAGGAGCGGATCTTCCGCGTCGACCATTACCTGGGCAAGGAACCCGTCCAGGACCTCCTGGTCTTGCGCTTCGCTAACTTACTGTTCGAGCCGATCTGGAACCGCTACCACGTCAATAGCGTGCAGATCACCATGGTGGAGACCTACGACGTCGCCGACCGCGGCTCCTTTTACGACACCGTGGGCACCATCCGCGATGTGATCCAAAACCATCTGCTGCAGGTCATGGCCTACCTGGCGATGGAACCGCCGTCCAGTGCCCTGGCCCAGGCCGAGCGCGATGAGAAGGTCAAGCTCCTCTCAGCGGTCCGCACCGCCGATCTGGCCGATCTGGTCCGGGGCCAGTACACCGGCTATCTGGACACCCCCGGCGTGCGGCCCGGATCGACCACCGAGACCTTTGCCGCGCTGCGGCTGTTCGTCGACAACTGGCGTTGGGCCGACGTCCCGTTCGTCATCCGCGCCGGCAAGTGTCTGCCCGTGAAGGCACTCGAGGTCCTCGTCGAGCTGCGCCGTCCACCGGCGATGCTGTTCGCCGCCGCCGACGCCGACCGTCCCCCACCCAACCTGATTCGGCTGGGCATCCAACCCCACGCCGGGCTCACCTTGCACCTGCTGGCCAAACAGCCCGGTGCGGCCGAGGTCACCCGCGAGATCCCGGTCTCGGTGGACTTCTCCCAAGCCCTGGGCAGCATGCAGGAGGCCTACGAGCATGTACTGGCCAGCGCGATCGAGGGCGACCCACGCCATTTCGCTTCCGAGGACACCCTCGAGCAAGCCTGGCGCATCGTCGGACCGGTGCTGGACCGCAGCGACACTCCCGTGCCCTACCAGCCCGGCAGCTGGGGACCCGAGCAAGCCAACCGGCTTGCGCCCAGCGGGTGTTGGTATCCCGTCGGTGTGACAGCGGGCGGACCGGTCCTGACCACGAGATAAGGGAACAGCTATGACCGTCAGCGATCAGACTGAGCGCGCACTCCGGGACCGTGGCGCCGTCATCCCGCCGGACATCTATGACGCGAGCGTGAACGCGCTGCGTTTCCTGTCGGTGGACGCGGTCAACAAGGCGGCCTCCGGTCACCCCGGCACGCCGCTGGACGTGGCACCGGTGATCTACCGGCTGTTTACCCGGCACCTGCGCCACGACCCGACCGTTCCCAGCTGGCCGGACCGCGACCGGTTCGTCCTGTCCGGCGGGCACGCGAGCATGGTCCTCTACGGGGCGCTGCACCTGTGCGGGTATGACCTGTCGCTCGAGGACCTCCGGTCGTTCCGGCAGGTCGGTTCTCGGTGTGCCAGCCATCCCGAACGCGGCCTGGCGCCCGGCGTCGAGGTCACCACCGGCCCGCTGGGTCAGGGAGTCGCCAACGCCGTCGGCATGGCGATCGCCGAGCAGATTCTCGCCGCCCGGTTCAATGTGGACAGCCACGTCATCGTCGACCATCGCACCTGGGCGGAGTGCGGGGACGGCGACCTGATGGAGGGAGTGGCGTCCGAAGCGTGCTCGCTGGCCGGCCATCTGGGTCTGGGCAAGCTCACCCTGCTTTATGACGAGAACCACGTCACCCTGGACGGACCGACCACACTGAGCTTCACCGAGGAGGTCGCCGCCCGGTTTCTGGCCTACGGCTGGCACGTGGTGCGCCTGTTCGACGTGGACGACTTCGCCGCGATCGACGCCGCGTTCGCCGAAGCCAAGGCGGAGACCGAGCGGCCCTCGATCATCCTCATGCACTC
>JAODNG010000177.1 GCA_025465385.1 Pseudonocardiales bacterium | reverse complement strand
GCGCTTTGGCCACCCCGGCGCCCAGGAGGTCGGCGACCTGCTCGAGCTCGGCGGCCGCACCCCGGGCCCCGGAACCTGCCAGGATCGCGACCTTGTTGCCGGCGTTAAGGATTTCCGCCGCCTGCCGCAGTGCTTCCTGATCCGGCGCCAGCTCAGGCCAGCGGATCCCCAGGCTCGATGGCACCATCTTGAACTCGTGAGTCGGCGGGGAGTATGCGAGATCCTGCACATCGGCCGGCACGATCACCGCGGTCGGCGCCCGCCGCGCCAGAGCCGTCCGGATCGCCCGATCCAGCACGTTGGGCAACTGTTCGGCAACGGTGATCATCTGCACGTAATCACTGGCGACGTCCTTGAACAGGCTCAGCAGGTCGACCTCTTGCTGGTAGGAACCGCCCATCGCGCTGCGATTGGTCTGTCCGACGATCGCCACCACCGGCACGTGGTCGAGCTTGGCGTCGTAAAGTCCGTTGAGCAGGTGGATCGCGCCTGGCCCCGAGGTCGCGGCGCAGACCCCGAGTTGTCCGGTGAACTTCGCGTACCCCACAGCTTCGAAAGCCGCCATCTCCTCATGCCGAGCCTGCACGAACTGCGGTTTGTTGTCCGCCCGACCCCAGGCCGCGAGCAGCCCGTTGATCCCGTCGCCGGGATACGCGAAGACTCTGTGTACGCCCCAGTCCCGCAAGCGGCTCAGCAGATAATCGGCAACCTTCGGTGCGGCCACGATGTTCCCTCCGGAGACCCTGCTCTTTCGACCCCTCGCTGGCGTTCCCAAAGATCGTTGCGGCTACTCACCCGTCGCCCCATTGTGACTTGCGTCACATCCACTGCACTTTGGCAGTTAACCGCTGCGCTGGTGCGAGTGGCATGCTCGACGGATGCCGCTGCTCAGCCGGCTTGCGACGGCGTCTGCTGTGGCGTGGACCTATCTCGTCATCGGGCACGGCGACTTCTGGCTCGCTTCTCCCCGCCTACCGGCCGAACCACCGGAGCCCAGCTACTGGCCCAGCGTCGGAGTCATCGTCCCGGCGCGCGACGAAGCAGCGGTGCTTCCCGAGACGCTGCCCACACTGCTCGCGCAGGATTACCCGGGTGATCTTGTGGTGTGGCTGGTCGATGACGGGAGCAGCGACGGCACCGGGGCACTCGCCCGCACCCTCGCCAACCGGGACGGCGCCTCTTTGACCGTGCTAACGGCCCCGCCTCCACCGCCGGGGTGGACGGGCAAGCTCAACGCCGTCCAGTTCGGCGTGCAGTCGGCCAGCCCTGCCGGGGTCGAGTTCCTGCTACTCACCGACGCCGACATCGCCCACCACCACTGCTCGGTGCGCCGGCTCGTCGCCACCGCGCTGGCAGACGATCGAGACCTCGTGTCGCTGATGGCGCTGCTGCGCGCGCAGACCGGTTGGGAACGCGTCCTCGTGCCGGCGTTCGTCTACTTCTTCGCCCAGCTCTACCCGTTCCCCCGGGTCACCCGGCCCGGAAGTCGGACCGCTGCGGCAGCGGGCGGCTGCGTCCTGGTCCGCCGGACGGCGCTGGCGCGCGCTGGGGGCCTGACCCGCGTCCGCGGGAACCTCATCGACGACGTAGCCCTGGGCCGGCTACTCAAACGGTCCGGCGCGCGGACCTGGCTGGGCTTCACCGGCGACCCGCCCGAGGTCCGCAGTGTCCGGCCGTACCCCCACCTGGCAGACCTGTGGACCATGGTGACGCGCAGCGCTTACATCCAGCTACGTCGCTCACCGCTGCTGCTCGCCGGCACGCTCGCCGGCCTGGGACTGCTCTACGTCGTCCCTCCGATCGCAGCACTCACCGGGCTGGCCAGGCGTTCGCCGCGGCTCGCCGCGACCGGATTCGGCGCGTGGGCCGCGATGGCCGTTACCCAGGGACCGGTGCTACGGCTCTACGGTCTCTCGCCGCTGCGCGGGCTCATCCTGCCGGCCGTCGCCACGCTGTATGCGGCCATGACAGCGGACTCGGCGCGCCGTCACGCAACCGGTCAAGGTGGCGCCTGGAAGGGTCGACTCGCTGCGCCGGATATCGCGGCGCGTTAAGCGGCGCCTGCCATGATCGCTTCGCAGCTGCGGATTGCCGCTCGGTAGCTCTGCGTGGTGGGTTGGTCCAGGAGCGGTTCGCTGAGGTGGTTACGCCAGTACTGGATGGCGTGGAATGCGGCGGCGCGGGTGTGCGTGGCAGTGGTGTCTGGGGGCAGGCCGAGTCGGGTTGTCGCTGAGGTGCCGTGGCCGCCGAGTACTTGATCGAGGGCGTTGCGGATCCGTTCTGGGACGGGCAGCGCGACCAGTCCGGCTAATACTCGTAGCTCGGTGAACGGGTGCGTGTCGGCGAGGAGCCGGTCGACTGCGCTGACCACCCGTGCGGTGTTCGGGCTGCGGTGCCGCAGCAGGATGCCGCGGAGCGTGCGCAGCGCTGAGTGTGCTTTGAGCTGGCGATTGCGGCTACCGAAGCGGGCCCGCAGAGTGCGGTGCAGGTCAGTGAGCCCACTGTGGCGGACCAGCTCAGCCGCCAGCGCGGGTGCGTCGCGGGCGCCGCCGCGGATCAACGATATGGCGGTTCGGATGCCGACCATGCCAAAGGCTGTCAACAGCTGTTCCCGGCCGGCCGCGGGTATCGGAAGCTCGGTCGTGACGAACCGCCCGGGGGAAACGAGGATCGCTTCGCGGACGTCGTCGGGCAGCGCGGCAAGCTGGTCGAGGGTGCTGAATTGTTGTTGCCGCAGCGTTTGGCCGCGTAGTGCGAGTAGCCCGGACACTGCGAGGAAGTCTCGATGCAGGCCGTTGAGCTCGTGGGCGGTGCGCAGCTGCGCGCTGGCTGTTCGGGCGGCGTCGAGTGAGGTGGTGCGGCCGCCGTCGGTTTCGTCGGCGCGAGACAGGACCCCCACGATGCCGAGCGGGCCACGTCCGGTGCCGGCGTGCTCGTGGAGCCTGCGCAGCAGCGCCACGTCGGCGCTGTGCAGGGAGCGCATCAGGTAGACGATGGCGTCAGCCTCGCAGGTCCCCTCATCGGGGGTGAGGAACTCAAGAGTGCGCGCGGAAACGTCGCGGGAGTTCGACGACGTCCCGGGGGTGTCGACTAACGTGTACTGATCGAGCAGCGACGAGGGCCAGCCGACTTCGAGGCGCTCCACCCGATCCGCGGTCACCGGCCCGAGGTCGAGGTGTAGCCGGCCGTCGGTCCGCAGCACCGGCAGCGGGGTGCGCCGCCCGCCATCATGGGTGACCTCGATGCGTGGCCCAGCCGACCCGCAGAACCAAGTGACGACCCGGGTGCACTCGGTGGCGTCGGTGGGTGCGATCTCCTCGCCGACCAGCGCGTTGAGCAGGGTCGACTTCCCGGACTTGAGCGTCCCGGCAAGCGCGACCCGCAGCGGCTCGTCCAGCCTACGCTGGCATGCCGCGAGCTCGGCGTCGACTTCAGCGCTGAGGTGGGAGCCGGCCTTGAGCTCACTACGGGCGTCGCGGATGAGCATCCGGGCCAGGTCGACGGGGCCATACGGCTGTGGGTTCATCGGGTCGCCTCCATTGTGCGGGCGGGAACCAGGGCAGCATCGCGGACGCGTAGCTGACGTTGGTCACTTAAAGCGGTGTGGACCTCGGCGCTCCGGCCGGCGC
>JAODNG010000173.1 GCA_025465385.1 Pseudonocardiales bacterium | reverse complement strand
TGACGATCTCGCCGCTGCTGATCTCGGGAATGGCCGACCGGATCGCGTGCGGCCCGGTCGTCATACCGACGGCGCTCGAGCTTGCGTCGGTGCTGGCGGAGGGCGACACGTTGCTGCTGCGCTATCTGGTGAAGCGCTGCGCGGAAGGATTACCGCTTTGACCAGGGATAACGCCAGCTACCAAGGCGCACTCGGGCATTACCTGTCACCACGACGGCGTGACCCGGTGAAGACTCTCATGGAAGAAGAGGTCTCGCACAAGATTTTCGCCAGCGCCGTGCGGCGGTTGCGCCTCCCGGCCGGCCGGCCGCTTCGGGTGCTCGACATTGGTAGTGGTGTCGGTGACGGGTTCGACCTACTCACGGAGACCCACGGGGATCTTGCGCCGGTGGCCGCCGCTCACCGGCTCGACTACGTCGGACTGGACGGCGATCCGGACATGGTCGAGACCGCCACGGCGCTGCATTCAGTGCCCGGCGCGACCTTTCGCGTCGGTGACATGCGTGATCGGCTACCGGACGGCGATTTCGACCTCTATCTGTCCTGCGGCGTTCCGTATTCGCACCTCACCACCGGCGAGGTGACTGAGGTCATCGCTAACATCATGCGCCGTATCCTTGACGCCGGGCGACGCGCCGCGATCATCGTCGATGTGCTGGGGCGGTTTTCCATCGAGTGGATGAGTAACTGGCACTCCCCGCGGTGGAACTACGCGATGACTTTCTTCGAGGACACGACCGAGCGGCTAGAACAGCAGATGACGTTCTTCGACCGCACCTCGCTCGGTGAAGCCATCGCGGCCGCGGCACGTAGTGCCGGAGCGCAGCCAGCCGAGCTCAATTTCACAGACCGATCCATCTTGGTGGGCCGGCACACCGCCACCGGGGCGTTCAATCCCTCGATCCCCCCGTACCGGACGCTGATCAACGATCTGGTGCGTGATCCATCGAGCGTATCGCTACGCGAACTGTACTTCGAGCCGCCAAGGGCGGGCGCGCCACCGGAGATCCTGCACTTCTTCCGGACCCTTGCCGGGAGCTGGAACGAGATGCTTGATCAGGCTGCGAATTCCGGAAAAGGGATTCGCGCTCTGGCCTCGGCGCTGCTGCGGTGTGAGACGCGGGAGCAGCGCGGGCTTGGTGTCGGCCATTCGCTGACTGCCACCGTGATCATCGATGCGTCCTGACGTTGATTCCTCGGCCGAAGGTACGCTGCGGATCCGTGCCGAGGCCGCGTTGTTCGACCTCGACGGTGTCCTGGTCGACTCGATGCCGATCATCCGTGAGATCTTCGAGGGCTGGGCTCGGTCTTGCGGGCTCGATCCGGCGCACGTCGTGGAGACAGTGCACGGGCGACCCACCATGCAGGCTCTCGCCGACCTCGTCGCGCCCGCGGAGGTGGCCGCTCACCTCGCCTACCTCACAGCCGAAGAGATCAGGCGTTCCGCCGAGATGGTCTGCTTGCGGGGCGCCAAGGAACTGCTCACCGGACTGCTCGCCGGTCGCTGGGCCGTGGTCACCTCGGGGGCGCGAGCCGTCGCGCAGGCGCGCCTGGCGTCGACTGGCCTTCCATGGCCTGACGTGCTCGTGACCGCTGACGACGTCGAGCGAGGCAAGCCTGCCCCCGATTGCTACCTGCTGGCAGCCGCGCGGCTTAGCGTCCGGCCTGCGGGCTGTGTGGTGTTCGAAGACGCACCTGCCGGGGTTCGCGCTGGGCTCGCGGCGGGAATGCGTTGCGTCGGGGTTGGCGGCGGGCTCGCTGGCCTGCTAACGGAAACGACGGTCAGCTCGCTCGCCGAGATTCAGCTTGAGCTGTGAACGGATTTCGAACCCTGTCACCCGGGACGACGGGTGGGTGGGATGTCCGCTGTGATTCTGTCCTACCACTCGCTGACACGAGCACCTACCTCAGAAGTCACGGCCAGCTCCCGTACCAGCGGCGAGATTTCGACGATGACAGCCCTTGCTGGCCGCGCCGTCCGGGCCGCCGCCCTCCGGAGGACGAAAACAGTCTGATCGAGTGGCCGGCCGACGTGCGGTTTCTTGCTCATCTGCTGCAATTCTCGAGGCTTCCCGTACACCCGCAGCGTCTCCGACACAGTGTGCTCATCGAGGATCCTCGTCGGGTCGGGAGGCTGAGCCCCGTCCGTCACCGCCCGCCTGGCTATTCCTTCGCTGCGCTAACGTCACGGCCCGGCCCAGCGATGCCCCTCTGAACGATGGCTGAACCGGGCCATCGGTAAAGCTGAACGGGAGATGAACACATGACCAGGTATGTTCGGGATGACGTCCGGCACGGTCTCGGCGCCGCGGAGCACGACGGGCATCTGTGGGTGCCCGGAGTCGAGTATTTCGGTCCGGTCTGGGCCGAAGGTGTCGGGTGGGCGGCCCCGCAGGGCTGGGAACCCCCGAACGGCTGGACCCCACCCCCCGGCTGGCACCAGCCCACGTACTGGAACCACGAGGACTACCGCGGCTGGTGCGACAACCACTACAGCGGCGACCACGACTGGCGCGGCTGGGAAAACTGCGAGCACTTCCAGGACCACGACAACTGGCACGGCTGGATCCCGGGTGCGGACTATTTCGGTCCGGTCTGGGTCCACGGCGTCGGGTGGGTGGCCCCGCAGGGCTGGGAACCCCCGCACGGCTGGACCCCACCCCCCGGCTGGCACCAGCCCACGTACTGGAACCACGAGGACTACCGCGGCTGGTGCGACAACCACTACAGCGGCGATCACGACTGGCGCGGCTGGGAGAACAGCTACCACTGGGGTGAGCACAACCAGTGGCACGGCTGGAACAACGACCGTGGTTGGAGTGATCGTGATGAGCGCGGTGGCCACTACCGCGATCAGGGCCAGGACCGTGATCACGATCGTGAGCATGGTCAGCGTGGTTGGAGTGATCGTGATGAGCGCGGTGGCCACTACCGCGATCAGGGCCAGGACCGTG
>JAODNG010000112.1 GCA_025465385.1 Pseudonocardiales bacterium | reverse complement strand
TGAACCAGTGACCTCTACCGTGTCAATGTTGATCCTGTTTGGCTGCGCATCGTGTTAGGCGGTGTTGTCGCTGGTGGGCGCACTGCGCAGCGGTGGATGAACACGGCGGAGTACCAGCCAGTGGTGCGGTGTGCGCTTCCGCTTCGCTGCCGCAACGGTCGTTGCTCGTGGCTGCTACACGATGATCATGTCGGCTTCGGTCGAGGATGTGGCGCAGTGCCTACTTGTCCACGAGCTTCGTGACCTACCGGTGGTGGGCGTTTCACCGCCACCCGAAGCTCAGCCGGCGAGCTATGGGCCCAGGGAGCGCAGGAAGCTGCGGGTGCGCACAACGTGGCGTGACGCTCACGAGAGCTACTACAACGTCCGGAGCAGCTGTCGGGCAGCCGCCTTTTTTTGTGACAATGATCACCTGCCCTAGGCTTGTCGGAGGCGCCGGTTTTCGTCACACGCGCGCAACGGTGCTCAGAGAGGTGCGGAGGGATGGCCGTAGGATCACGCGCCGATCCTGTTCAGAGCAGGCAGGGGGGATGCCGTGATTCAGGTTGATCCGTTAAACGCACCGACTAGAAACCCGGAAACCTATCCTGGGGACATACCTACTCATTCCTACCTGCTGTGCGGGAATCAATATGCTCGAATTGAGCCAGTCGCTGACAGGCGGCTTTCTCAGGCTATTGTATATGACCTGAGTGGCGACGTCGTTGCCGAGGCCGCAGGCGGGAATGTCTTACCCCTGAACTTCGTGTTGCTGCGACTAAACGCACCGACAATGAATCAGAGAGTGGCAGTGTTATCTGTGGGCTCCAATGCCGCACCATCGCAACTCGCCCTTAAATTCGAATCGCGGAACGTGAATGGCGTGGTGCCTGTAATCAGAGCGCGGGTTCGGGGCGTCGCCATCAGCTACTCGGCCCATTTGAACCCGAACGGGTATATTCCGGCGGCGCCGGTTCATGACGACGCTGGAAACGAACTAGTAAACGCTCTGGTGGTGTTCTTGGACCCAGCACAGCTAAACGCCGTCGACGACTCTGAGCCTAATTATGTGAGGGTCGATATCTCCGCCGCTCGTTACCCTGTGACGCTCGATAATGGTGAACGTGTCGAACAATGCGCTCTCTATCGGACCCAGCATGGTATAATTGATCCTAAGGTGTCTGCTCTCGGACCGTTCTTTGACGCGACCAGGATGACACCGCAGCGGGACGTTGTAAGTGAGCTCTTCGGGAATGAGCCCGGCCTGCGGGAGCGGCTAGGGGCTCGAACATACGATGAGTTTCGGCAGAAGGCTCCCGAGCTATCAATGAACTTTCGGGAGATACTTGAGGAACTGCACCTGAAGTGCCCTGACGGCTTGCACGTGTCTGCGTCGGCGGGGTTGACCTACGGCGAATCGGGCAGCAGTTTCGACACCGCTCCTGAGCTGACAGTGGACTTTTCGCTGAAGGTAGTCTTGCCGACTCCTCGGGTGGTGACGCGCCAGGGGGAGCCAATCGTGCAGCTCTCACGCGGCGCGCGTTTACGGCGCTTGGGCGGCCAAAGCACGTCGTAGTTGTTCGCCGAATCACGAAGCGGCGATATTCTCCGTATGGTCAGGAGCTCCGCATTATCGCCACTGTTCAAGAGGTCCAAGATTCGCAACTCGAGGAAGATCACGCTCGACTCGACCAGATCTTGCGATATGTGCTCAGTCTCGAAATCCACGAGAGAGCCCACGTCTTCGCCGTCGAAGTCCCGGGGTCAGAAGTGAGCCTTGTCCCGCCGCGCCGCTACGTTCTTTTGCGTGTTCAAGTTGCCGACATCAATATTGTTGAGCAGCAGGCTTGCCGGATGCTCCAGGAGGAACTCGACCTTTTAGGTATATCGTCTGGAGACGTTGTTGTTTTGGAGGGCTGTCTCCCGCGGGACTCAGAAATGGCGCTATCGTATGAAGTTTCGACTGTACGGCTGAAAGCTTATGCAGTCCCTGAGGAGTTGTTGGCGCAACGAGCGCGTAACTCGGGGGGGATTCAACGTTCGACTCCCCAGGGTTCCGCACCGAACGTCAATTCCGGATAGGCGCGCTGTTCGACGTGGCGGCCCAGGCGTAGGTCCGCTCCCCAGGTGGGCGAGTCGATGGTGGAGGGGATGGGATCGTTCGAGGCGGTGGGTGCTGGTCAGTCAACGGCCGCCGGAGACGGTGATATCACTGCCGGTGATGAACGATGCCGCCGGCGAGATCAGCCACGACACGGTGGCCGCGACCTCGTCGGGCCGGCCCATGCGACCGAGCGGGCTGGCTGCGGCGGCCGCTTCGGCGTCCGGGGCTGCGATAATCATGTCCGTGGCGATGATGCCTGGTGACACGCTATTGACGCGGATCCCTTCAGAGGCGACCTCGTTGGATAGCCCACGGGTGAACGTCACCAGGGCGCCTTTCGTCGCCGCGTAAGGCGCGATCCCTGACAGGCCGCCGGTTCGGGCGGCGACCGAGGCGACGTTGACGATCGATCCGCCGGTGCCGCCGTACGCGGTCGACATCGCTTGCACGGCATACTTGGCGCATAACATGGGGCCCACGATGTTGACTTGTATCAGGCGGGTCAGCTCGTCCGCGTCCTGCTCGTCGATGCGCGCCTTAGTGCCCACTATCCCGGCGTTGTTAACCAGCGCGGCCAGCGGCCCGAGCTCCTGTTGCGCTCGTTCGAACATGTCTGCGATGTCGCGCGGTGTCGCTACGTCTGCGCGCACGGCCATGGCCCGGCCGCCGCGTGCGCGAATGGTAGAGACCACCGATCGCGCTCCGTCGGCGTCCGTCGCGTAGTTGACAAGCACGCCGTACCCGTCCTCGGCCACCTTCTCGGCGATCGCGGCGCCGATACCCCGGCTGGCGCCAGTAACGATCACCGCGCCTTTTCCCTCTTCAGCTGTCATCAGTTCCTCTACCTCGCAGCACGCCGCCATCTTAGAGGAATCGAACGTTCCTGATCACGCCGGAACCACTCAGGGAAAAGATCGTCCGTTCCGAGTGCTAGATGATCAACGTGCGACCCTTGACCCCCAGAGATCGGCAGGGCAGCCGCAGCGGCAGAACGTGCACCGACCGGACTCCTCCGCTGCACCACCACGGCGACGAACCCGGGCCACCGCAACGTCGCGTCGGCCAGATCCACCACGCTCACCGCCGATCCGCTGCGCGCGTAGCGTCCAGAGAAGGACTTGAATCCTGAACCCAAGGTTTCAAGAGCGATTGACCCGATTGCTACCCAATGGTTCGCGATACTCCCGGTTACCTGGCAATACTACGGGCGGTGACTACCGGTCGATGCTGGTAGTAGCCGGTCAGATCGGGTTGTTTGACGGAAGTGGAATGGAAGTGGCCGCCACTAAGGCTGTTAATCAGTGCTTCGCCGCCACGCTCCGAACCTAGACTCTCGGAACTAAAAGCCTGCGCTACAGCTTGTTGACCATGGAGCGTTTCCGGTTACTGGACGTGGCCGTGTCCACCCAGGTCCACAGCGGTGGCCATTGTGACGAGGCGGTTGATGTCGGGTGTGGATGTCGGCCGGCAGATCGATTACGGTCCGTTGGCGCGGCCTTCCAGCACCCGTCAATCGCCGCTCAGCGACGCACCGGTAGTCCGGC
>JAODNG010000105.1 GCA_025465385.1 Pseudonocardiales bacterium | reverse complement strand
TGACGATGTCAGCCCCGAGCTCGCATTGGCGACGATCGCTTCGGTCGAGGTCCTCGGCGCGTTCCGGGCCCCCCGGGCGGTCAAGGCTGCCCTTGCGTCCCGCACCACCACCTGAACAACACACGATCGCCCGCGCAGGCCGACTTCCGAAGGGGCTCCCGATGGACGACCGTCGCATCGCTGGCATGTCCGAAGCACTGCGGCTCACCCGGGCGGGGCAGCTGACTGAGGCGACCGCGCTCCTGCAGCGCACTGTCGGCGCGGCCCGAGCGGCCGGCCCGGACCGTCACCACGGCTCGCGGGACAAGCTGCAAGAGGCGCTGACCCGGAAGCCGGGCGCTGGCCTGTCCGGCGGGGTGGCCGACCTGTCCAGCGCCAGTCCCAGAATCGCGCGTCCCACCGCGCCCGGCGGCGAGATCCGTCACCTCAGCCACACCGAGCCGGCCGGGACCCGGAGTTACGATCTCTACATTCCGACGGGCTACGCCGGTGCGCCGGTGCCGTTAGTGATCATGCTGCACGGCGGCGAGCAGGACGCCGCTGACTTCGCCGCCGGCACCCGGATGAACGAGCTCGCCGAGCAACACACATTGCTCGTCGCCTACCCGCAACAGTCGTCCGCGGCCAACAACGGCGGCTACTGGAACTGGTTTCGCCCCGCTGACCAGGAGGCCGGCGCCGGCGAGCCGGCGATCATCGCCGGTATCACCCGCCAGATCATGGCCGGCCACGCGGTGGACCCCTCCCGGGTGTACGTCGCAGGGCTGTCCGCTGGTGGCGCGATGGCGGCGGTGATGGCCGCGACCTACCCGCAGCTCTACGCCGGGGTCGGGGTGCATTCCGGGGTTGCCTACCGCGCGGCACACGACGTCACATCGGCGTTCGCCGCTATGCGGACGGGTGGTTCACCGCCGCCCGGCGGGCCGGCTCCGCTGATCGTCTTCCATGGCGACCGCGACCAGATCGTGGCACCGGTGAACGCCGAGAAGCTCATCGCCGCCCGGCTGGCCACGACCGGCACCTCGGTGTCGGAAACCACGCACATCGACAGGCGGATCGGCCATGCCTGCACCCGAACCGTGCACACCGACGTCGACGGCGAGGTCCTCGCTGAGTCTTGGACGGTGCATGGCGGCGGGCACGCCTGGTTCGGGGGCAGCCCGGTGGGGTCCTACACCGACCCGACGGGTCCCGACGCGTCCGCCGAAATAATCCGGTTCTTCCTCGCCCAAAGCCGACGGTACTGAGGAGTACTAGTTCCGTACCTAGGTGGAACTATCGCTTGAATCTCCGAAGTTTTCTCGCTTCACTAAGTAGCTGCGAATGAATTCACCGTATAAACCCGCGTTGAAAAATAGGGGTCAACAGTACTTGTCAGAAAATCTTCTTCCGGCCATGGTAGCGATTAGCCGAATCGACACTGCCGTCGATGAGGGTGCGCTGTTGCCAGCCCACTGGGCTGCCTAAGGGGGATTCGATGACTGACACAATGAGCTTTGCCGAGGTGGACGGCCAGCACGCGGAGCTACTTCCCGCCCGTACCGTCTTGTCCCTGTTCAACGCCGGTGGCTGCGGGAATGGTGGCGGCGGTCATGGCGGTGGTGGTCATGACGGCGGTGACGGCGGCGGCCGAGGCGGCAACGGCGGCTACGGTGGCGATGGCGGCACGGGTAGGGGCGGCCTCGGCATCAACCTCCTGAACATCAACCTGTTCGGTGACCAAACCAACAGCGCGGGTGACGGCGTCGGTGGCGACGGCGGCTCCGCTAATGGCGGCAACGGTGGAGACCGCGTCGGCTGAGCTGACCCGCTGGTCGGGGGGGTGCCGTTAGCCGGGGGGTAACGGCACCACCAGAAGCGGCAGACCGCCGAGCGCCGAGCGTGACCATGAACTCGACAAATACCTACGTTTCCGTCGACGAAAATGTCGGTATCGTCGAGTTCACGACGCCGACAGCCTGGAGGGTTCAGCGTGCGCGAGGTTGATGTGCGATTGCTGGCCGAGGGTGATCTGGTCGACGCCGACCGGGTGATGCGGCTAGCCTTCGGCACCTTCCTCGGGTTGGCCGACCCGATGGCGTTCCTTGGCGACGGGGACTACGTGCGCAGCCGTTGGACGGCCGACCCGAGCGCCGCGCTGGCCGCTGAAGCCACGGCCGGGTTGTCGGCTCCAATTTCGCCACCCGGTGGGGCAGCGTCGGGTACTTCGGTCCGCTGACCGTGCACCCCGCCCTGTGGGACCGGGGCATTGCGCGCCGGTTGCTGGCTCGCACGATGGAGATCATGGACGGCTGGCGGCTCATACCCCGGCCTTGGCCTGAGTCGCGAGCTGCGTGCCTGCCACGAGCAGGGCCTCGGTGACACGGTGCTGCTGGTGGACGGATCCGGCTGCGCGGTCTGCCATGTCGGGCCGGGTTCGGAGGCAGACACCGGGACGTGCGTCGTCTAGGTCGCAGCGGCGCGCGCGGCCTCCGACTTCGAGCGCACTGTCCCGACGAGCCGGGCTACTCCCATCCGGACGCGTACGTGATCGATGATTGGCGATAGCGCGCGGGTCAGTTGTGACGACGACTCGATGCGTTGTGCGGGATCACGAGTCGGCCAAGGCGTCGAGCAGGGGCTCGACGCCCTGAGATTCGCTCGGCGGCCCGAACAGCGCGCCGATTGCCCAGTTGGCGCCGATGCGCGCCCAATCCGCGGCTTGTTCGGCGGTATCTACCGGAGCGACTACGTCGACCCCGGCGTCGCGAATGATGTGCACCAATGCCTGCGCTGCCTGCGCCAGGATCTGGGACGGGTCCTCGGCTAGCTGGTGGGACACCGGCTGGGCGATTCGGAGCACGCACGCTGAGAGGTCTGCCACGCAGCGCAGCCCGCGGATGCCGCCACCGAAGTCGTAGAGTCCGGCGCGGACGCCCAGCTCGGTCAGCACGCGCAGGTTGTCCTCGGCCTGTCCGCCACCTTCGTCGTCGAGTTCACCGGTGACCGTGCGGATCGCCGCCACCGGTGCCCTCAGCTCCAGCTCAGCCGGCGCCAGGCCGGTCTCCTCCAGAACCGCTCTGACCCTTGCCACCAGGTCGGGATCCTGCGCCTGGGATGGCGTGAGGTTGATCATCATCGGTGGCACCTTGGCAGCGGTGCGTTGTTGCCAGCACACGGCCTGTTCCGCGGCCGTGCGCAGCAACCACTGACCGACTTCGTGCACGACGCCGGTGCGCTCCGCGGCCTGTACGCACTGTTCGTTGGACAGCATGCCGAGCTGAGGGTGTTGCCAGTTCAATGCCGCCTCGACGCCGACCAGCCGGCCGCCGTTCAGCGTGACCACCGGCTGGTAGGTCACGTGCAGCTCACCGCTCTCCAGCGCGCCGGGCATCGCCGCGGCCAGCTGCAGCCTCGCCCGGTTCGCGGCATCGATCTCCGGGTCGAACAGGGTCCACTGCCGCTTGCCTCGGCCGCGGATGCGGCGCAGTGTGGCGCTGGCGGCACGCATCAGCTCTTCAGGCAACGTTCTGGCAACCCGGCGCTGCACGATGCCGATGGTGGCGGTGACGGCCACTCCGATCCCGTCGACGTAGAACGGCTCGGCCAGCTCGGTATTGATCTTCTCGGCGAAGGTACCGACGTCCAGTATCGAATCCCCGGGTTCGATGAGGATGGCGTACTCGTCGGCTCCGAGTCTGGCGACCATCGCGCGTTGGTCGGCGACCACCCACTCCAGCCGCCTGGCAACTACGTCCAGCAGCTGTTCGCCGACGTGATGTCCCAGCCCGTCGTTGATTGCGGAGAAGCCATCCAGATCGAGATGGATCAGCGTGACCACCGCTGACGGATCGAGCTGCCCGAGCACTTTTTCCAGGTGGGTGACGAAGTACTGTCGATTCGGCAGACCAGTCTGCACGTCATGAAGCGTCTGGTGCTGCAGCCGCTGCTCCAGCAGGCGCAGATCGGTGATGTCGTCGATCATCGTCACGATGCATTGGGGCACCTGCTCGTCGTCGAGGAGTACCGCGGCATCCAGGTAGATCACCGCGGTCTCGCCATCGGCCAGGCGTAGTGGAAAGCGGACTCGGAACCGCGAGTCCCGACCGGTCGCCAGGCCGCGGTAGTGCTCCTCCACGATGGGCCGGTCATCCGCTGCGAACAGCTCGGTTAGCTGGCGCCCGAGTAGCTCACCGGGGCGGTACCCGAGAGTGTCGTCGAGCGACCGGTTGGTTTGCAAGATCCGGCCGTCGGGGTCACTGATCGCGATCGCCACCGGAGATGTGTGAAACACCCCCCGGAAGCGCGCCTCGCTGGCTGTCAGCGCCTGTTCAGCCTGCCGGCGCGCACGCAGGCCAGCCCGATAGATCGCGTCCTGCTCATCGAGGCTGCGCTCGCGCAACGCATTGGCATAGCCAGCGGCCACGTTGCCGGTCAGCTGGGCAACCCGGCTGGCGAGGTCGACGCCCTGCGGAAACTTTCCCAGCAGATCCGGCAACCGCTCGACGATCAGAGCCACCGTGGCGCCGAGCGTCTCGGTGCCGGTGAAATGCGCGTCGACCATGTCGACGCCGATCCGGCGCCCAACCGAAGGGTCGAACTCGGCAGCCAGCGCCGCTTCGACCAGCTGATCCGTGAGCCCGAGTAGGTGCGCCATGAGCTCGTCGGAGCCCATTGACACATAGCTCGCGCCGGCGATCGCGTCCGCCCATCTCCGGGCGAACAGCTCCAGCGCTGCGCGGTTCATCCTCGCCGGCTACCCCTCACCGTATCGTCCACTGTTCGTCAGCGATCACTGCCGGCAAGGTGTGCTCGCGTGAGGTGAACCGCAGCGGTAGCACCCGCCCACAGCTGCGCATCTTGCCCTAGCCGGTTTGCCCAGCACGGGCTTGGTCCCGTTTTAGTTGTCGGCCGAGTTTACGCGCCTTGTGATAAACATCACTCCACATCACCTTGCTGGCTGCCCCGGGCGGCCTCAGCGCGGGGCACTCTGGATGTTAGCAACGCTAACTAAATAATTGACCGTGATGGGGTGGGCACGATGTGCGGCATTACAGGTTGGGTCGACTACGCCCGTGACCTTCGTGGGCAGGAGCCGGTGCTGGCTCAGATGGTGGCCACGATGGCCTGCCGCGGGCCCGATGCGGAAGGGATCTGGATCGCGCCGCAGGTGGCCTTGGGCCACCGGCGACTGTCGGTGATCGATATCGAGGGTGGGCGCCAGCCGATGAGCGTGGACGCCGAGGGGCGCACGGTCGCGGTGATGACCTACAGCGGCGAGGTCTACAACTATCGGGAGCTGCGTGCCGAGCTGGCCAGCCGCGGGCACCGGTTTCGCACCGAAAGTGACACCGAGGTGGTGCTGCACGCCTACCTGCAGTGGGGCGAGGACTTCGCCGAGCGGCTCAACGGGATGTACGCCTTCGCGTTGTGGGACACCGACAGTGAGCAGTTGCTGCTGGTGCGCGACCGGATGGGGATCAAACCGCTGTACTACGCCGAGACCGAACACGGGCTGCTGTTCGGTTCGGAACCCAAGGCGATCTTTGCCAATCCGCTGATCGAACCGGTGGTCGACACCGACGGGCTGCGGGAGATCCTGGCGTTCGTCAAGAACCCCGAGAAGGCGGTGTACCGGGATCTACGCGAGCTGCGGCCGGGCAGCCTGCTACGGGTCAACCGCGAGGGCATCACCGTGCGCCGGTACTGGAAGCTGGAGGCGCACGAGCACACTGACGACCTCCACACCACAGTGGCGACCGTGCGTGAGCTGCTCGACGACATCCTGGCGCGCCAGCTCATCTCCGACGTGCCGCTGTGCACGTTGCTGTCGGGCGGGTTGGACTCCTCAGCGGTGACCGCGCTCGCGGCCCGGCAGCTTGCCGCGGCTGGACGTGGTGCGGTGCGCTCGTTCGCGGTGGATTTCACCGGTTACGCCGACAACTTCACCGCCGATCCCATGCGCAGCACCCCCGACGCGCCGTTCGTGCATGAGCTGGCCCGGCACGTCGACGCCGATCACACCGACATCGTGCTGTCGACGTCGGAACTGATGGAGCCGGCACACCGGCTCGCGGTCGTGCGCGCCAGCGACCTACCACTCGGCGGGGACATGTTCACCTCGCTCTACTTGTTGTTCGCCGCGATCCGGGCCCGCTCGACGGTGGCGCTGTCCGGGGAGTCCGCCGACGAGGTATTCGGCGGCTACCGGTGGTTTCACGATGCGGCCGCGCACGCAGACACCTTCCCGTGGCTGGCGGCGTCCGGGCGGTTCATGGGCCACGAAGCCAAACCGCAGCAGACCCTGTTCACCGACGAGCTGGTGTCCCAACTCGACATTCCGGGTTACCAGGCGGACAGTTACCGCAGCGCGCTGGCCGAAGTGCCGCACACCGGCACCACCAACCCGCTTGAACGGCGGATGCGGGAGGTCTGCTACCTACACCTGACCCGGTTCGTGCAGTTCCTGCTGGACCGCAAGGACCGGATGAGCATGGCCAGCGGCCTGGAGGTCCGGGTGCCGTTCTGCGACCACCGGCTGGTGCAGTACGTGTTCAACACTCCCTGGTCGTTCAAGACCTTCGACGGCCGGGAGAAAAGCCTGCTGCGCGCCGCCGTGAACGACGTGCTGCCGGTCTCGATCGCCGAGCGGCGCAAGAGCCCGTACCCGTCCACCCAGGACCCCTCCTACGAGCTCGCGCTGCGAGACCAGCTCGACAAGCTCGTCGCCGACGGCACCTCTCCGGTGCTCGACCTGCTCGACGCCCAGCGGGTGCGCACCCTGTTGGACAGCCCGGTCGGCGCGGTCAGCCTCGACGCGCAACGGCGCAGCACTGAACTGGTCCTGACACTGCACGACTGGATCGCCGAGACCGGCGCCCGTCTTGACTTAGCAAGCTGAGGGGACGCCGCATGAACCAGCACGCCAATGGGACATCGTCACCGGAGTCGGCATCACGGCACTCGGGGTGGCCGCCGGCCGGGCAATAGAGACACACCGGCACGGCGGCCTGGATACCGATCCGTACGCGGAGGCCGTCGTGCGCGCGGCTGGATCACCGGTACCGATGCCCGCACGGCCCGACACCGATGAGGATCCCACGATGGCGTGGGAGTTCATGGCCACCTACCTAGGGGTGCGATCCCGGTTCTTCGACGAGTTCTTGGGGCCGGCCGCCGCAGCTGGCCTAGACCAGGTGGTGCTGCTCGCGGCCGGCCTGGACACTCGTGCCTTCCGGCTGGACTGGCAGCCGGGAACCACGGTCTACGAACTGGACGCGCCCAAGGTGCTGCAGTTCAAGGACCGCGTACTGACCGAGCAGCGCGCTCAACCCCGCTGCCAACGCCGCACT
>JAODNG010000096.1 GCA_025465385.1 Pseudonocardiales bacterium | reverse complement strand
TTGCACGCCCCGACGGTGCGGGTCAAACAACTCGCCAAGGCCGGTGCGGGGCAGACCTACGCCGACGCGCTACGAGAGCTCTTCGAACTCGATCCGCAGACCGCTGCCGCCATCACCGCGCCGGTCCACAACCTCGCGATTTCGCCGGGTGGTGCGGTAAGGGGTGTGTCGAGATCGGATCGCGGGCATAGCGGCGATCTATAGCGCGCCCCTGAGGTAGGCGTTGCCGGGGGCTCGTCGTGGTCGAGCGGATCCGGCCCGCGGATTCGTGTACCCCGGACTGGTGCCGGCCCAGGACGCGAGGTGCGCGGCTGAGGGGAAGCGCGTACGGAGAGACTCGAACTCCCGCGGCGTCTTGTGTGGGTTTCTGTCGACAACGACGGGGCGAGGTCGATTGTCGCGCGGTCCTGATCTACGGCCTACGGGGCAACGTGTTCGACGTGTCTCGGCCCGGTTTGCGTACAACGAAGCTCCACCGCCGCTGTTCGTCGCGGATGGGCCGGTCGAAGGCCGAGCTGGAGTCCGGCCGGTCAGAAAATTCCCCAAGATCACTACCACACCATGCTCGCCGGAGGTCTCACGTGGCTGCCTGCAGCAAGGAGACTGCCGTAGGCGACTGGCCTGGACAAGGTGTGGCTGGTCCGGGCAGAGCGACAGTCCTTAGTTTTTCGACGAACGCCGGCGTTAGCCGGTGAGCGTCACGCCCGCTGAAGCTGTCGGGCGGTCGTGCGACTCTGCCGGACATCAGTTTGTGCCTGGTAGGTTGTGCGCCTGCTGGGCTTGGTCCTCGGCCTGCTGGGCCTGTTGGTTGGCCTCGTCGGCCCGATCCTGGGCACCATGAGGCCGCTGGTTGGCCTGCTGGGCCTCGTTCTGCGCCTGTTGCACCTGGCTTGGACCTGTGTGCTCTATGGCCGGCAGGCCAGCCGCCTGCTGCAGGTGACGAGCGCCTCCCTCTTCCTCATTCACGATAGCAATTTAATGCGCCGGCCATGGTGATCAAAATTAACTCCGCAAACTTTTCTGTCACTGCTGGTGCTTGCGCAGTAAGCGTCTTAAGATTATCAGTGACGCGGGTCGATGCGTGAGGCAGTGCATCCGGTCGGGAGATGGGGACAATGTTGTGCGGGAATTCCATTTGGTGGAGACGAGTTCATCGTCGTGCGAATAAGCGTGGAGTATTTAACCTTACTGCCACCCTTGGTACTCTGCGAAATAATGCCAAACTGATCGCCAGTGCAGAAGGAATCCGTGATCTCGCCATGGAACTCATCACTACTTTATTCATAGCCGTTGGGCTGCTTGTCGGGCTGATGGTAATGTGGATAGGACTTCTCGCTGTCGGTATTTGGGTTTTCCTGTTCATGCTGACCTATCTATCTTAGGTGCTTATGCAGAACGCAGTGCGGATCGGGGATGTCGCCCGGCAGTGATCAAGGGCACTTCCTATAATGCACGCCGCCACCAGGGAGCAGCAACGACCCTTGGCGGCAGCCATCGGACGCTTGTGCCGAATTCGCCTCACGTGTTGGATCGGGCATCAAGGCGCACAATGCGGCGCGCACGGCGGCCGCCGCGTCCCGGCTGGCCGACACCGCCCAGGGCGCGTCAGGACGAGTATGAGTGGCGAGCAACTGGCGGCTCGGGGTGTGCAGGTCGGCCGGTGGGACGCCCCCCTGATCCCGTTGTACGCGATGCTGGCCGCACTCTGCCGACCCCTGACCGCACCCGCCGCGGTCGTTGTCCTCGTGCCGGGAGCAGCGCTGCTGGCGCTAGCGGCCTGGCGATGCGTACCTCAGGGGCGGGCAGTCTGCTCGCGGAGATCCGTTGTCCCCTGGGTGGTGCTGGCCCTGCTGTTCGGCGGCTGGGAACTGACCGCCGCGGTCTGGGGCAACGACAACGCGCACCCCACCTTCAGTCTGCTGCTTGCCCCGGTCTTGGAAACTTACCCGGGACGGGTTGTTGGCTGGCTCGTCTGGTTGGGCGTGGGGCGATGGTTGGTGACCCGATGACCGCCTACCTGGTGATCCTCGGCGGCTTTGCCGGTCTACTCGGTGCGATGCTTGTCGTGGAGCTGCTCGGACGAGCCGGACGGGAACCGTTTCGGCCGGCCGCCCGTGCACTGGATGTGGCGCTGGTGTCGCGCACAGGCCGGTGGGTGGTGTGCGGGATCTGGCTGTGGATCGGGTTTCACTTCCTGGCCCGCTAACCCGAACCCGCACCGCGGGGTGATCACCTGACGCGATTTGTCGTTGAGGAATGCTGCTCGGATCCGTCAACTCGAACAAGGTAATTGCCGGGCGGACGGTGATCTCCGTGGCCCGGTTGTGGCACGAAACGTCGGCAATTGGGATTGATCATGGAAGTCACAGAGAACTGGGCTGTTTCTATTGGTGCAGGTAGAGGCCCGAGGAATCGGCTCCTGGCAATCTCATAATCCGATGCGTGTGGTTGCGTCGACGGAATAACCGCTCATTGGAACTCCGGGCATGTACTCCTCGATAGCAATTTGGTATCCACTTGGGGGTCGTTAGCGCCCGAAGACTAAGGCTGCTTTTCTCTGGAGTCTCTTGCGCCAGGATCACGTGATCCCACGGTAGTATTAACATCACGGCGTGTGACGTGAAGCTGGAACGATCGCGAAATATGCATCGGGTCCAGCAATCGCCTCCACGATTTCACCGCTTCCTCCAGCGGGTCAGCGTGGCGCAGTACTCGGACGCGGTCCGAGCTGGTGGAGGGCGTCGGGGTGGCGTAGTGAGACGGCGGCGAGGGTGGCAAACGCAGCTCCGGCGGTGAGGTAGGGCCAGTTGGAGAGTCCGATATGCCCATCGGGGTAGTCCACGATCATCAGCAAGACGGAGCCAGCCGTGAGGAGGGACAGCGTCCGGGTTGTCCATGGCAGGGCCGCGGCCATCGCGAGAGCCCAGCTGAAGTACCAGGGCAGCGTGGTGGGGGAGAGCACAGCACTGCGGTGAGCGCCAGTACGACCGCCATTTGGCGCACCGCTTCGACACCGCCTGCGCGGGCCAGCCACCACTGCCGGGCGGCGACTACGGCGAGGGCGACGAGCCCGAGTGGCCGAGTGACCGCGACGAATGAGTCCTGGTCCGTGCCGGTCGCCCAGCCGAGGATGCCGTGCAGGATCTGCCCGACACCCGTTGGCATCGACAGCCAGTCCACTATGCGCATCGGGGCGGTGAGATCCGGTAATTCGGTCAGGGGCACGCCCAATGCCCAGTTCGCGCTGAGGTAGACGGTTACAACGATCATGAGGCTCGCGGCGGCGGCCTTGCCGATGCGGGCCCAACGGTCGCCGGGCAGTCGGGCGGCCCAGATGAGCACGAGGAAGGGCAGGGCAACGCCAGCCGATGCTTTGACCGCGGCTGCGGCCGCGGCCATCGCCACCCCCGCGCCGTGGCGGCCGTTAAGGACCAGCAGTGTGGCGGCCGCAAGCAGGCCCACCATGAGGAGGTCGTTGTGTGGGCCGCCAACGAGTTGGGTCAAAATCAGTGGGTTGGTCACCGTGATCCACAACGCCACCGGGGTCCGTCCGCCGAGATGACCAACCAGCCCGGGCAATGCGTACATCAGGAGCGCCAGTCCTGGCAGCATGACCAGCCGCATCAGCAAGACACCGCTGATGACTCCGTTCCCGGTGACCGCGACGACCCCCTTGGCCAGCAGTAGAAACAGCGGCCCATACGGCGATCCGGTGGTCTGCCATAGCCCGTCGACGTTGTCCGTTATCGGCCCCGAAAGAACCTCCGGTCCGACGGTGTAGGAGTCGACACCGTGTAGCGCGAGCGCTCCCTGCGCCAGGTAGGCGTAGACGTCGCGGGTGAACAGTGGCGGCGACAACAGCATCGGTACCAGCCACGCCCCCGCACACGTCACCACCGCCCGGCCTCCGGACCGTCCCGCGAGCACGTCGCGGCCCAGTCGGACCCACGCCCACACCATGAGGCCCAGACCGAGATAAAGCACCACAGTGGCCAGGTCGCGGCCGTACCCGTAGCGCAGCACCGAGAGCGTCCCGTCGCCGAGGAACGGATCGGTGACGGGAATACCGGCGCAGCCGATCCCACCGGTGAACACCGCGAGCGACCCGACCAACCCGAGCACGAGAGTCCCCGCAGAAAATCCGGAGACCCGGAGCCGCGACCATGCCGAGCGCGCCAGCGCCCGCAGCCCTTCCCGCTCCTGCGCCGTCCCATCGGGGCACTTCCCCAGGACGTCCGGTCCCGTTGGAGACCGCGTTACGTTGTCACCATCGACTCGGTCTCCGGCTGGCGCCGCCGCAGGGGTTGAAATACCGGATGTGGCGGGGACAGGGGTCTCCTCCGGACCGACTTCTGGCATCTGAGTTCCCTCTCCCGAATCCCGTAGCCAGCCAATGCAGCGAAGTCCCGCCAGAAACGCTCATCGACGCCCAAAGCGCCCCAATGGCGAACGTCGAGGGTGCCCCGAAGGTGCCTCAAGAGAGAGACGACGCAGCTCACATACGTGCCCACCCTCGCTGCTCCGTCGTCGTGCCGGTGGCCTGAGCTGAGGAGTGGTTGCGCCCTCCATGCGGCCGCGGAGCG
>JAODNG010000091.1 GCA_025465385.1 Pseudonocardiales bacterium | reverse complement strand
CGGTGGTCGCTCGAATCGTGGCGATGGTCGAGCAGGCCTCGGCGACCAAGGCCAAGACTCAGTTGTTCATCGAGAAGGTCGAGCAGCGTTACTCAATCGGCATGGTGACCGCCACGGTGGCGCTATTCGTGATCCCGTTGCTGTGGGGTGCCCAGTTGCAGTCCACCCTGCTGCGGGCGATGACCTTCATGATCGTCGCTTCGCCGTGTGCGGTGGTGTTGGCCACGATGCCGCCGCTGCTGTCGGCGATGGCTAATGCCGGGCGGCATGGGGTCTTGGTGAAATCTGCGGTGGTGATGGAACAACTTGGGCAGGCCAGCAGGGTCGCCTTGGATAAGACCGGCACTCTGACCGAGGGCACCCCCCGGCTGGCCGATATCCGTCCGCTGGCCGGATCCGGCCTTGCCGACGATGACCTGCTCAGACTCGCCGCGGCGGTCGAGTACCCCAGCGAGCATCCGTTGGCCCGTGCAGTTGTGGCCGCCGCTCGGAACCGCAACTTGGCCTTGGCGCCGACGCATGGGTTCGGTTCGACTCCTGGGGTCGGCGTGCATGCCACCGTTGCGGGCATCCGGGTCGCAATCGGCGCACCGGCGCGCCTGCTGGACGATCTCGCCGGCCCGGCCGCCGATCGCGTCGCCGCGGTGGTGTCGGCGTTGGAGGAAGCCGGCCGCACCACTGTGGTGGTCGTCCGTGATGGTGTTCCGGTCGGGGTGCTCGGTATCGCCGACCGGCTCCGGCCGGACGCCGCGTCGACGGTGGCTGCGCTGGGTGCCCTGACCGGTGCCCCGCCGTTGCTGCTGACCGGGGACAACCCGCGCGCGGCCGCCGCGCTGGCGACCGAGGTCGGCATCGGTTATGTTCGGGCGGGGCTGCTACCTCAGGACAAGCTCGACACGGTACGGGCCCTGCAAGCCCAAGGCGAGCGGGTGGTGCTAGTCGGCGACGGCGTCAATGACGCGCCCGCGCTGGCCGCCGCCCATGCCGGCATCGCGATGGGCAAAGCTGGCTCCGACCTAACGCTGGACACCGCCGACGCTGTCATCGTCCGCGACGAGCTGGCCACCATTCCCGCCGTCATTGCGCTGTCCCGCCGCGCCCGGCGCCTCGTTGCGGCGAACCTGGTGATCGCCGCGATTGTCATCACCGGATTGGTGATCTGGGACCTCCTCGGGCACCTGCCGCTGCCCCTGGGCGTGGCCGGCCACGAAGGCTCCACCGTGATCGTCGGGCTCAACGGTCTGCGCCTGTTGCGCTCGGCCGCGTGGCACCGCGCCTCCCCAAACAGGAGCAGTCGATGAGCGGCCGCACCACACCCCCGCCCGGCCATGACGGTGGGGCGGCTAGGCCCACTGTCACCGTCTGCCGCGGCTGCTGCTGCGGCACCCCCAAAGTTTCGCGCCTGGATCACACCGCTCAACTGGCCGACCTGCGCCAATCCCTCGCCCGGGTAGCCACCATTCGGACTTCCACCTGCCTGGACGCCTGCGAACACGCCAACGTGATCGTCATCCAGCCCTCCGCGCAAGGCCGTCAGGCCGGCGGTCGCCCCGTCTGGCTGGGCCTGGTCAACGACCCCGACGCGGCAATCGACATCACGGCCTGGGTCACAGCCGGCGGCCCCGGCATCACCGACCCACCCGAGGTCCTTGACCTCTACACCTTCACCCCACCCCGGCGAGTCCGGCAGGCACTCGACGACTGATCAGCCCCTGCACCGCAGGGGTGTTCTGTGTGGAGGACTGGGCGGGTTACCTGGCATTTTGCTTGCCGTGCATGCGCTGTGGAGAAACCAGCGGAGCCCGGAGCACTGAGTTAATGGACAGTCCAATGGAAAAGATCGCTCTCCGCTTAGGATGTACACCAGTCGGCCGTGCGGCGGTACCGACCTAGTCCGGCGACGACGAACTCGTCGCGGTGTCCGACCGCCACCACTCCAAGTTGCCGCAAGGCGCCACAGA
Organism: Pseudonocardiales bacterium; assembly: GCA_025465385.1. GTDB lineage: Bacteria > Actinomycetota > Actinomycetes > Mycobacteriales > Pseudonocardiaceae. Next base: position 9,077 of record JAODNG010000091.1, on the reverse strand, counting down.
TGGGGCTGTTGCCTCCAGCCGGAAACGCCTCGTTCCGACCGAGGATCCGGGGACCATAGACCGTTACGCCGGAATTCCAGACGGCAGCGGTCTGGCGGCCTTCCCGACCGAAGTAATCGGCTTCCAGGTAGGCGATCGGCCCGCGGGCCGACGCGGTGACCAGCAGTCTCTGTAAACCGATCGACAACTGCCAGAAGCCGGTTTCTGGTGAGACGCGAATGCCCTTCCCGTCCAGTTCGAGCACCAGGTCCTCGGTGACCGGAATCAACGCGAGTTTCGCTGTGGCGAGGGGAACGGCACGAGCGCACCGGTGTGGTGCGGTGATCGGCTCCAGCACCTGCGATGTCGCGATAATCGCGCTCAGCTCGTAGTGCATCGCTGCTTGGGGCGTGGGTTGCGGGCGGACTTATTCGAGGAAGCCGAGGTGCTTGAGCACGTGGGCCGCGGAAGTCGCACGGACGTCGGCCACCTCGACTCTGTATTCCTCGGCGAACAGGCCCGCATGCCGGGTGATCCTTCCCTCTTCGATCAACTCTGCGGCCCTCTCGAGATGTTCCCTTGACAACGCGTCGGTCCACAGGCGGTGCCGGATGTAGATCTTGTCGTCGTCCACGGACGTGATCTCCAGGGTCTTGCCGCCGGCCACGGTCGGGATTGTTGCTCCCGTTCCGTACCGGCGCTGTACCTCCGACCAGTCCAACGGCATAGTGGCTTTCTCCCTCAGAGGGCGGGCGGCGAGATTCTTAGCCATCCGAGGATGGCTCCTCGTCCTCGGGCAGCGTTTCGGGCGGTAGCGCGCATGCCGCCAGATCGCGCATGTACTCCAAGGTGCTGTGCCGGCGAAGGGCCGCCGTGTGCGCGTCGCAACCCAGGTTCGAGGCCAGCTGCCCGTCGTCACCGCCATGGACGCAAGCAAGCACGATGACCTCTTGGTGCTCCAGCGGCAGCACGGTCAGCCCTCGGAGCAGTTCCGGCCAGCTCCCCACGTCAGCCAGGCGGCCTTCTCTAGCCTCGGTGAGGCGAGCCTCGGCCAGCCGGGCGATGCGCCCGGAGTACGGAAGCCCGAAGTACCGGAAGATCGTGGGCTTGGTCAGCAGACCTGCGAGCACTTGCGCACTGACCTGCTCCGCGAGGCTGCGGTTGCCGAGCCTGTGATGGCAGGTGTAGGTGATCGCGTCGTGGGTGGCACAGACACGTTCCATCCAGGCCGCATATTCCGACGGCAGTGAGGCCGGTGTGCTCATCGCTTCCGCACCAATCAGGTTCCGCGGCGCCGCTCCTACGCTGCGCTGTGCTTAAAGTTCGGCGAGCACCGCCTCTGCCGTGCTAACCGTGTGGTCGACGAAGCGTTTTTCGACAAGCAGCTTGTTGATCCGACCGTCCTGGAGGATGGCGGCGTAGCGCTGCGAGCGCGAACCCAAGCCGAATTCGCTGGCATCGGTGTCCATGCCCATGGCGTTGGTGAAGGCGGCATCGGGATCCGCCAGCATGATGATGTTGCCGTTGGCCCCCTCGGTTTCGCCCCAGGCGCCCATCACGAATGGGTCGTTGACCGCTACGCAGGCGATCGTGTCGACTCCCTTGGCCTTGAGGTCGTCGGCTCTGAGCACGAAGCCTGGCAGGTGGAAGTCGCTGCATACCGGAGTGAAGGCGCCGGGTACGGCGAACAGCACCGCCGTTCCCTGACCAAGTACCGCGCCGGTCTGGACGCGCTGGGGTCCGTCTCCAGTCATGATCATAAGCTGTACGTCCGGGACTTGATCACCGATGCTGACCATTTGCCGTTGCCTCCGTGAACGGGTCCGGGAGCGGACCGAGACGCGTGATGCCGCCCTGACAGGCGGCCCGTGCAGTTGATGCACTTCCAGGGCCGAACTGGACGGGTCGGCGGACGGTCGCGTTGCCCGCCGCCCGTTCCTCTTATCGCTCCGGTCAACGAATGACTCCGGTCAGGGAGTCGAAACCACTGTCTTGACCATGGGTGCAATGTGGGCGCCTTGCACCACGGTGATGTCCTCGGACGCCGGGGCGTCGCCCCTAATCGCCGCGTGGGGGACGACCACCCAGCACGCGCAGCCCCAGATGCACTCTCCGGCCATGCCCTCGAAACGGATCGACTGCTCGCTCATCATGACGCCGAGATCGAGGATCCAGGAATGCATGAGAAGCTTCTGTTCCCAGGAATCGATCTTATCGTAGGCGTCCCTCGCTTCGTAGAAGACTGTGAAGTCCGTCTTGGCGACGCCGGGGATGATGATGTTGGCATAGGCGGTCAGCTCATCGAAAAATTCCGCGTGCTCGGTGTGTAGGGTGCCATCCTCCCCGGGCAGCAGGTAGGTCTGCAGCGTCTCTTCCAGCTTCTTCTGCAGGGTGTCATTCCACAGCTCGCGGGGAGCCACCGAATGGGCCTCGATGTAGTCGGTTTTGAAACCCTCCTTAAGACCGGACCACTTCGGGATGTATCCGATCCACTTGCTGACGACCTCACGCCATTTGCTTCGCGGCTCGCCGGGTAGAACCTCTACACCGGGGTGGGTGAACTTCGCGACATCCAGCACGGTCCAGGCGCGGTCGCCGGAGGTGTTGCGCTCGTGCGGGGCGCCGGTAAAACCGGCCGGGCGGAGCAGCTTGAACAGCAACCGCCCGTAGTCCTGCACGACGAACCGGGTGAAGGAATCATCGACGAACTTACGCGTGACGCCCTTGCGCAAGGCGTCCCGGATCGCTGGCTGGCCGGTCTTGGTGTAGGAGCCGAGCCGTTGCCAGGAGTGTTCCTGGGGCAGCGCGAGGAACCCGCCGGTGAACGGGTTTTTGTACAGGTCGCCCCAGACCGCCATGACACCCTGGTTCTTGGAGTCGTCGAGCATGCAGTCCAGCTCGTTGATCGTGGGGAACAAGGCGGCCTTGCCCCCGGCGTGCTCCTCGTCGCCGGAGAAGGGCATGGTGGCTACCCCGACCACCGGGATCCGCCGGCCGAGCTTGACGTTGGACAGGTGCCTTGCGAGGTCTACTACCATGCCGCTGCCGGTGCCGCCGGCCATCGAGAAGAACACCAGCACGAGTGAGGGCAGCTTGGTGTCGTTGATGCTTTGCACGAACGCGTCGAGTTCCTTCTCCAGGGACCTCGGCTCGCCGTAGTAGTAGTGCCCGTAGATCGCTTTTGAGATCGCCCGCGGGAACGTGTCACCCGCCTTCGGTAGTTCAATGTCGGCCGGTAACCACGGCTCGTAGTTGGGATTCCAGTAGTAGCGCGGGTACTCCATCTTCAGGAATTCGCGCCACCGGTTGAGGCTGGTCTGGAGGTCCTCGCGATCCGGGACCTCGAGGCCGACAGTGCGGACCTGCGCGCGCTCGCGAGGAATTCCTCGCTCGTCGAGCCTTTGGTTGAAGCCGTTGGAGTACTCGCGCAGCTCGTGCATGTCCTGGTCGCCGATGTCGATCGCCAGACCAGTGAAACGGGCCCGAGGATCCTCGAGCATGTCCTCGATCTCACCAGTGCGCAGGAGTGCCTCGACCATGTAGGCGCCGGTCTTGCCGATCCCGATCGCGTGAATACAGTGGGGCGACTGGTTTCCCGTCGCGCTGTGGTACATAGACAGTCCCATGACCTGGTTCCTCTCCTCGTGAAACTGCGCTTAATTGTCGGTGCGACCTGACTTGCCTGGGCAGAAGAACGGCGGCATTGCGCCTTGTCGTCACGTCACTCGAGGAAGCCGAGGTCCTTCAGCACGGTGGCGGCGGTCGTGGGTCGCTCGTCAGCGACGAAGGTGCGGTACTGATCAACAAAGTCACCGGACTTTCGCGTCATCTTCCCGTCCTCGAGCAGCGCGACCGCTTTCTCTAAATTGGCCCGTGACAGGCTGTCTTTCCACAGCCGGTGCTTCACGTAGACCTTCGCCTCGTCAGCCCCGGTCACCGCCAACGTGGACGATCCAGGAATCGGTGCCACGTCCGCGCCGTCCTTATATCGCGCGACGACCGCGTCCCAGTCCAGCGCCATCACAGTTCTCCTCCTCGCGGGCAGACGGGCGTGCAGTGATTGATCTTCAAGCTCAACCGGAACCGACCGTCACGGGCGACTCGACCGGTGCCGCCTCGCCCCGGATGGCGGCATAGGGCACGACCACCCAGCACGCGCAGCCCCAGATGCACTCGCCCCCCATGCCATCGAAGCGGATCGACGGCTCGCAGAGCATCACCCCGAGGTCGAGCAACCATGAGTGCTTGAGCAGCTTCTCGTCCCAGGTCAGCGTGTCGTAGGTGTCGCGGGCGGTGAAGAACATCTCGAGGTCAAGCTTGCTCGCGCGCGGTAGGACCACCGTGACCATGGGCTTACCTGGGCCCTCGACCTGCAACACCGTGGGCTCCACAGTGGTGGTCGCGATCTGCCCTATCTGCCCTTGCAACTGCGTGACCGCCGTGGCGCTGAGCGCCTCCTTCGGCCCGAGGGTGCGCGCCTCGACGTACTCGGTGCTGAACCCCTTCAGCAGACCGCAGCCGCCCAGCGTGGCGATGTCCGCCGCCTCGCGGGTGGCGAGCACGTTGATCCAGCGGTCGTTCGGCTCCCCGCGGATCGCCGGGTGCCAGGCGTCCGCCGGCACTGACAACCAGTTCAGCGCCTTGAGCGTCTCGTAGAGGTGTACCGAATTGTCCCGGGCCAGGAAGCCCGCGATCCCGGAGTCCACATATGAGTGGGTGTCAGTCAGGTCGCCTTTCATCGCGAACACATCGTCCTGCGGTACGGCAAAGAATCCGCCGGTAAAGGGATTCTTGTAGAGGTCGCCCCAGACCGCCATGACACCCTTGTTCTTCTCGGTGTCAATCATGCAGTCAAGCTCGTTGATCATGGGGAACAACGACCCGTCGAAGGTCTCCGGGGGGTCACCTTCGCACGGCAGCACGCCGACGCCGACGACCCACGGCCTGCGGCCTAGCTTGATGGTCGACAGATGCCGGGCGATCTCGACGACGATGCCACCGCCGACCCCACCTGCCAAGCCGAAGACCACCACCACCAGCGGCGTGGCCTGGCTGGCCAGCACACTCTCAGCGAAAGCGTCCAACGCCTGGGCGATCTCGCGGTTCTGGTAGTACTCCGAGCCGTACACCGCCTTGGCGAGCGCCCGCGGGAAGTGCTCACCCGGGCCGGGCAGCTCCACGTCCGCGGGCAGCCAGGGCTCGTAGTTGGGATTCCAGTAGTAGCGGGGGAATTCCATCTTCAGGAACTCGCGGTAGCGATTCAGGCTAGTCCGCAGCTCCTGGTTGCTGGGGATGGGCAGTGCCACGGTCTGGACGTGGCTGCGCTCCGGCGGAAGGTCCGCCCCGGCCTCGCGGACCTGGCTCAGGTCCTCGTCCCCAATGTCCACCGCTAATGCCGAGAACCGCATGGTGGGGTCAGCAAGAAAGCCCTCAGGGCGCTCGCGCAGAAGTTTCGTGATGACTCCAGCCCCGGTGCCGCCCAATCCCAGGACATGCAATGAGAACGGGCCCTCGTGCTCACCGGCGCGATGCACACCCTCGGTGCGCAGCGCCTCAATCCGCGCCAAGTCGTCGATCAACCCGTGATCGTGGTCGTGGTCATGTCCATGGTCTTCGGTAGCCATGCCTGGCGTCTTCTTTCTTATGGTGGTCGATGTGGCAGGGCCTGCACTTCTCCAACCGTCGCTGTAGACATCTCACCTACGATTAGGCGCCACCACCCTCTTTGGGGGCGTCCCGCCAGTCGTGCGGGTCCGTCATGTCGGGCAGATCCTCGGCGCTTTTGCCGAGAGCGGCCAAATGGTCCTGGCGCTGCTCGTCGCGCTCGCTCTGGTCAGAAGGACTTGTAGCTTGTGACTGCCCGGTTAGGTCGCTCATGACGCTCCTTCTCGGTAAGTGGAGTTATTGCGCTGTGGGGCGACAATCAACGGTTGACGCGCAGACTCTTTCTGGATGTAACGGCCTGCGGCGCGGCCCTTTCGGGCTGACCTGGGTCTGCCCATGAGCCGTGGGCGCGGATTGGCTAGATCCGGGACGGCGACGGCTGGTCAGCCTGCCGGTCGGATGGCTCATCGGGGAGGCGACCGCCGTCGACGCCACCGGCCGCCCCGTTGGAACTCTGGTTGGGCAGACCAGGAATGGGGCTCTCCGCCGTGCCGATCGTCGGCCGGGTGAGGGCCTCGACTTGTCGCTGGGCGGCGGCGGGGTCGGTGACCCAGGTGCGGTAGAAGTCGAACGGGCATTCAGCTACGCCCTTGTCGCCGTCTCCCGACGCCAACACGCCGGTGTAGCCACGGTGCAACAGCTTGAACATCTGGTTTTGCGACTGCCAGTTGGCCCGAGCGTCGCGGATCAACGATGTGGAGAGCTCGGCGTACTGGATGCCGTACTCCTCTTCACCGGTCTCGCCCAGCGTGCGGCCGTCGAACCCGATGATCGAGGAGTGGCCAAAATAGGAGTACACGCCGTCGAACCCGGCCGCGTTGGCGACCGCGACGTAGCAATTGTTCATCCAGGCCATCGCCTTCGCGACGATGATTTGCTGATCTTTGGCCGGGTACATGTAGCCCTGGCAGCGCACGATGAGCTCGGCGCCCTTCATCGCGCAGTCCCGCCAGATCTCCGGGTAGTTGCCGTCGTCGCAGATGATGAGGCTGACCTTCATACCCTTGGGTCCATCGACGACGTAGGTCCTATCCCCGGGATACCATCCCTCGATCGGCACCCAGGGCAGGATCTTGCGGTACCGCTGCACGATCTCGCCCTCGTCGTTCATGAGGATTAGGGTGTTGTAAGGGTTCTTGCGCGGGTGTTGCTCGTGCTGCTCTCCGGTAAGCGAGAAGACACCCCACACCTTCGCTGCGCGACATGCCTCGGCGAAGATCTTCGTCTCCTCCCCTGGGATGACCGACGCGGTGTCGAACATCTCCTCGCGGTCGTACATGATCCCGTGGGTGCTGTACTCCGGAAAGACGATCAGGTCCATCCCCGGCAGGCCCTGCTTGATCCCGACGATCATGTCGGCGATCTTCATGCAGTTGTCTCTGACGTCCTCGCGGGTGTGTAGCCGGGGCATCTTGTAGTTGACGACCGCGACGCCCACGGCGTCGTTGCTGCTGCTGATGTCTCCATGCCGCATGGGCTGACTCCTCCCGCAGCGCTCTGCGGATCAACCATCGTCGATCCGAAACGACAGTTCCTTCCTGCAGAAACTATTCTGGACGGAAGAAGTACTGTCAAGAGCTCGAGGCGTAGCGGGCGTCAGAGCGACGAGACGATGTCGAACTCCAGCCCTGCTGCACGGGCCAGATAGATGCGTTGCTCGACGTGAGCATCGCGCAACCCCAGTTCACCGCGCGGCCCGCCATAGCGGGCGACTTGCGCCACAGCGCAGATCTGCCGCACGTCGGCCGAGCCGGCTCGCCGGATCAGCTCAGCGAGCAGTACCACCCCCTCGTAACAGGACTCTCCGAGACTGTTGAGCATCGGAGCGTCCACGCCGAAGCGCCGGGCATAACGGGCGTTGAAGTCGAGGCTCTCCGCGGTGGGCAGGCACTCGAAGTAACCCGCCGCCACGAATAGTCCCGCCGCGTTGTCGGCGCCCGTGGCGAGGAGCATGTTCTCGTCCATCAGAGGGCTCAGGCGCACGCACCGCCGGTCCAGCTCAGCGCGCGCGAACTGCCGGTTGAAGTGCACCGCGTCCTCGCCGACGAGGAACATGAGCACCCCGTCGCACTCGCTCCGTTCAAGCCGCCGAATCGCCTTCCGGAAGTCGTGCGTACCCAGCCCGACGAAGATCTCGTCACGGATCTGGGCGCCGCAGATTCGCGCGAAACCCCGGCTCACCGCCGCCGAGCGGCGCGGCCAGACGTAGTCATTGCCGACGATGCACCACCGCCGCACGCCCATTTCGCGCGCCATCCACCGCAGGGACGGCAGGATCTGGCGCTGCGGTGTCTCACCGGTCAGAAAGACACCGGGGCTGCGCTCGCCGCCCTCGTACAACGCGGTGTACACATACGGCACCCGCTGGGCGATGCGAGGAGCCAGCACCTCCCGCACCGCGGAGATGTGCCATCCCACCACCGCGTCCACCCGGCCAGCCGAGATCAACCGATCGATCTCGTCGGCAACCCAGACCGGCGGCGCACCACCGTCCACTGTCAGCAGGCGCAGCTCGCGACCGAGCACGCCGCCACCGGCATTGAGCTCCTCCACGGCCAACTGGGCGCACAACTCGCAAGACGGACCGAAGATCCCAGCCGGACCCTGGATCGGGACCACCAGGCCAACAGTGAACGTTCCTCGATGCATCGGCATTGAGTCCCTCGCGCCGGGACCACGTACATCGCCACATTCGAATGACGGCTTGTCGTCCCACCATAGTAGGCCTGCCCTAGCCATTCAGATACCCCCGTTCCTGGGCGGATGTCCCGATGCAGCAGCCCAACGAGCGTCGCACCACGTCACCACACACCGCATCCGGGCGACGCGGCACGTGGCTGCGAGCATTCGCACCGTCGACGCATGCCACGTCTCTGACCTGGGCACAAAGCGGACAGCGCCCGACCACCGCGGCACGAGAGTCCGGCAGCAACTGCTCGGGACTGCCGCAGAGGCGATTACTCAAGCGTTGTGCTACCACTCCATGTTATTTTCTGGTTAATCAGTTGCGCAGGACACCTCTTGGGAGTCGGTCGTGAAAGCAGGCTCCGAGATGGGCCTAGCCCATCTGCTCAGCCAAGTGGAGAGTCGCGTGACGCGACGCTTGGTCACCGTGCTCCGCGCGCACGACTGCGAACTTGCGGAGTGGCGGGTACTCCGGCTGCTCGCAGACGGCCGCGGCCGACCGATGACTGAGATCAAGGACTTTGTCTTACTGCCCGGCCCCACGCTCACCAAGTTGATCGACCGGATGGTCGCCGGCAATCTCGTCTACCGGCGGGGTGACCACGAGGACCGCCGCCGCGTGCTGGTGTTCCCGGCGCCGCGCGGCGTGGCGAAATACGAGACCATCCGCGCCGTCGTCGACACCGATCAGATGGAGCTAGCCGAGCGCATCGGCGACGAGCAGCTGGGGGAACTAACCCGCGTGCTGT
>JAODNG010000065.1 GCA_025465385.1 Pseudonocardiales bacterium | reverse complement strand
ACGAAGAGCTCGTGGGATCCGAACTTGGCTGGTCAAGGGTGCCGGCAGGCAAGCGTGCCTCGACCTACCAGAACGCGGCGTATCTGCAGCAGGCATCGGCGTTCGCTGAACCCACCCGCAGCGCCATCGAGAGTGCCGACCCCCGCAACCCCGGGGTCCAGCCACGTCCGGCGCTCGGGATCCAATTCGTCGACATACCCGAGTTTCCCGACCTCGGTACGCAGGTGTCGCAGGGGGTCAGCTCCGCGATCGCCGGCCAGACCACGGTTGATGCAGCGCTGGAACGCGGACAGCAGCTCGCCGACGACGTGGCCGAGCGCTACCGCGCCCGGGAGCCGCGGTGACCAACTCGGCGGCACACCCCTCGACCTTTCCGGAGTGGACGACAACAAAGGAGGCGGCCAGATGAGTGTCGCTGTCGCGTCCGCCGCCAGGAGCGGGTCCAGCGCGCGAGGTGGAGATGCGTTGCGGCGCTCGGCGGATTGGGCCCGCAGGGCGCCCCTGCTGCCCGCCCTCATCTTCACGATCGTGGTCACCCAGCTGCCGTTCGTGGTCACCCTGATCGTCTCGTTCATGGACTGGAACGCCTACTACCCGGACGAGCGCGGGTTCGCCGGTCTCACCAACTACAAGCGGGTGCTGACCGACGTCAACATGCGCGACGCGATCTTCACCACGGTCCTGCTCACCGTGACCGTAGTGATCGTGAGCCTGTTCCTCGGCATGGTGATCGCGCTGCTGCTGGACCGGAAGTTCGTCGGGCGTGGCGCCGTGCGGACCATGATGATCACGCCGTTTCTCGTCGTTCCCGTGGCCGCCGCGCTGCTGTGGAAACACGCCCTCTACAACCCGTCGTACGGCCTGCTTAATGGCATGATCACCGCGGTGTGGCGGCTGTTTGGCTCGAACCGCCCACCGCAGCCGGACTGGATCTCCACCATGCCGCTGCTGTCCGTCGAGACAGCCCTGATCTGGCAGTGGACCCCGTTCATGATGCTCATCCTGCTCGCGGGCCTGCAGGGCCGACCCCTGGACGTCATCGAAGCCGCGCGCATCGACGGTGCCGGCAGCTGGCAGATCTTCCGTTACATGACCTTCCCCCACCTGCGCCAGTACCTCGAGCTCGGCGCCCTGCTGGGATCGATCTACATCGTGCAGAACTTCGACGCGGTCTTCACCATCACCTCCGGCGGACTGGGCACCGCCAACCTTCCCTACACGATCTACCAGACCTTCTACCAGGCCCACGACTACGGCCGGGCATCCGCTGCCGGCGTCGTCGTGGTGATCGGCACCATCATCATCGCGACCTTCGCGCTGCGGACCGTGTCGTCGCTGTTCCGTGAGGAGACTTCCCGATGACGTCCATCACCGACACCGCACCGGTGCCCGCGAGCCGCACGCCCGAGGGCGCGCCGCGCCGGACCCGGGCACCGCGGCGCGGGGTGATTTTCGGGATGGTGGCCTGGCTGATCGGCATCCTGTTCGTGCTGCCGGTGTTGTGGATGCTGCTGACGTCTTTCCACTCCGAGGCGGCCGCGGCCACCAACCCGCCGTCGATCGCGGCACCGCTGACCTTGCAGGGCTACCAGGAGTTCTTCGGTGCCTCCAGCGGCGCGAGCCCCTGGCCGCCGCTGCTCAACTCGGTCACGGCCAGTGTGCTCTCCACCGTGCTGGTGCTGGTCTTCGCCATCCCCGCGGCCTACGCCCTGTCTATCCGCCCCGTCCGGAAGTGGACCGATGTCCTGTTCTTCTTCCTGTCCACGAAGATGCTGCCGGTCGTGGCGGGTCTGCTGCCCATCTACCTGTTCGCCCAGGCAGCCGGGCTGCTGGACAACGTCTGGCTGCTCATCGTGCTGTATACCTCGATGAACCTACCGATCGCAGTCTGGATGATGCGCTCGTTCCTCGCCGAGGTCCCGGTCGAGATGCTCGAGGCCGCCTCCATGGACGGCGCGGGCCTCATCCGGACCCTGCGCGAGATCGTGGCTCCGGTTGTCCTGCCCGGGATCGCCGCCACGTCCCTGATCTGCTTCATCTTCTCCTGGAACGAACTGCTGTTCGCTCGGGTCCTCACGGGGACCGTCGCCCAGACCGCACCGGTGTTCCTCACCGGCTTCGTGACCAGCCAGGGTCTGTTCCTCGCGAAAGTCTGCGCTGCGGCCCTCGTGGTGTCCCTGCCGGTGATCATTGCCGGGTTCGCGGCTCAGGACAAACTTGTCCAGGGACTGTCCCTCGGTGCCGTCAAATGAGAACAGCCGTACTACGCGAACCGGGGCACGTCGTCATCGAGCAGCGGCCCATTCCCCAGGCCGGTCCGGGCGAGGTCCTCGTCCGGGTCCGCGCCGTCGGGGTGTGCGGGTCCGACACCCACTACTACGAGCATGGGCGCATCGGGCGATTCGTCGTCGAGGCCCCGCTGGTGTTGGGCCACGAGGCTGCGGGCGAGGTGACGGAACTCGGTCCCGGCGTCACGAGGCTGGTCGTCGGTCAACGCGTGTCCATCGAGCCGGGAGTTCCGGACTTAACCTGCGGACAGTGCCTGGCCGGGCGGTACAACCTCTGCCCGAACATGCGCTTCTTCGGGACCCCGCCCGTTGACGGCGCGTTCGCTGAGTACGTCGTCGTGCACCAGGCCTTCGCCCACCCGGTGCCCCCCAGCGTGAGCGATGACGCCGCCGCCCTGCTCGAACCCCTCTCGGTCGGCATCTGGGCATGCATGAAGGCCCGGGTCACCGCTGGCTCCCGGGTACTCGTCACCGGCGCTGGGCCGATCGGGCTCGTCAGCGTTGCGGCGGCGCTCGCCTTCGGTGCGACCGAGGTCGTCGTGTCCGACGTCAACCCGGTGCGGCTCGCTCTCGCGAAGGAACTGGGCGCCACGACAGTCATCGACGTGCGGGAGACGAGCGTCACCGACCTCCACCGGCCCCCGGAGGTGCTTCTCGAGTGCTCCGGGCACTCTCCGGCGATCGGCGAGGCGATCCGCGCACTCGACCGCGCCGGTCGCGCGGTGCTCGTCGGCATGGGTGGTGACGAGATCCTGCTGCCGCTGTCGGTGATCCAGGAGCGGGAGATCGAACTCACCGGCACGTTCCGCTACGCCGGAACCTGGCCCAGGGCGATCGCGCTCATCGCGGCGGGACGGATCGACCTCGATCGGCTGGTCACCGGTTCTTACCGGCTTGACCAGGCGCAAGAGGCGTTGACGGCGGGCCGACGCGACCAGCGGTCGGTCAAGGTCGTGGTCCACCCCCAGACCTGAGAACCGCTCGCTGACTCAAGGAGACTCGATGGCATCCGTCACCTACGACCAGGCAAGTCGCATCTACCCGGGCGCCGAGCGGCCCGCGGTCGACGCGCTCGACCTCGACATCGCCGACGGGGAGTTCCTCGTCCTGGTCGGGCCCTCGGGCTGCGGCAAGTCGACGAGCCTACGCATGCTCGCCGGCCTTGAAGAGGTCAATCACGGCCATATTCGCATCGGTGACAGAGACGTCACGCACCTCAAGCCCAAGGACCGCGATATCGCGATGGTTTTCCAGAGTTACGCGCTCTATCCCCACATGACGGTAGCGGGGAACATGGGCTTCGCGTTGAAGATCGCCGGCAAGAGCAAGGAAGAGATCTCGGCCCGGGTTGCTGAGGCTGCCAAGATCCTCGACCTTGAACCCTATCTCGACCGCAAGCCCAAGGCGCTGTCCGGCGGTCAGCGCCAGCGGGTCGCCATGGGCCGGGCGATCGTCCGCTCCCCCCAGGTGTTCCTCATGGACGAGCCACTGTCCAACCTCGACGCCAAGCTCCGGGTGCAGACCCGCACCCAGATCGCCGCCCTGCAGCGCCGGCTGGGCACGACTACGGTCTACGTCACCCACGATCAGGTCGAAGCCATGACCATGGGCGATCGGGTCGCGGTGCTCAAGGACGGCATCCTCGCGCAATGTGACACGCCCTTGCGGCTCTACCAACAGCCTGCCAGCGTTTTCGTCGCCGGTTTCATCGGTTCTCCCGGGATGAACATCGCGGAATTCAAGCTCGACGGAACAGACGCGGTGCTCGGGCAAGCACGGGTTCGGCTGACGACCGCGACCCTGACCGCGCTGGCCGACGAGGGCGCTGACCGCATTGTCGTCGGCTTCCGCCCGGAATCCGTCGACCTGGTGACGGAGAACAATCCCGACGCCTTCCCCGTCACCGTCGCCGTCGTCGAAGAACTCGGCTCGGACGCGTTCCTCCACGGGTGGCATTCGGATCTGCCGGGTAGTGACGCCACCGGGAACGGACAGGTCATCGCTCGGGTCGACCCGAACCGTACGCCCGCCAAGGGCGAGCGGGTCTACTTGCGTATTCAGCCCGGCAAGGGGCACTTCTTCTCGGTGACCACAGCTCAGCGGCTACCGAGTTGATCGCGGGGTGTGGTGAGGCCCGCTCGGGGCACGTCGTAATCCAGGCTGGAAGGACCTCACATGCAGCCGCTCAACGCGAAATCGTTGTCGTCGCTCCCTGCGTCAGTATCGATTCCGACCTATCCCCTTGACAGGATGGGGGTGGGCATCGTGCATTTCGGCGTGGGCGGGTTTCATCGATCGCATCAAGCCATGTACCTCGACCGTCTGATGCGCGATGGGAAGGCGCTGGACTGGGGCATCTGCGGTGTCGGCGTGCTGCCCTCCGATCGCAGGATGAAAGACGTAATGGCGGCGCAGGATTGTCTCTACACCCTGGTGGTCAAACATCCAGGCGGGCCTCTCGAGCCTCAGGTGATCGGCTCGATTGTGCAGTACCTGTTCGCGCCGGACGATCCGGAGGCGGTCATCGAGAAGCTGGCCGACGAGCAGACCCGGATCGTGTCATTGACAGTGACCGAGGGCGGTTACAACTTCCACGCCGTCACCGGCGAGTTCGACGCGAGCAACCCCGACGTCGTGCACGACCTGGCGCCGATAACGGTTCCGAAGACGGTTTTCGGCTTGGTCACTGAGGCGCTGGTCCGCCGGCGCGCGCGCAATCTACCGCCGTTCACCGTGATGTCCTGCGACAACATCCAGGGCAACGGTGACGCCGCGAGGAAGAGCTTCGTCTCCTTCGCTGGGCTGCGGGATCCCCAGTTCGGTGCCTGGGTGGAGCAGGAGGTGCGGTTCCCGAACTCGATGGTCGACCGAATCACGCCGGTGACCACCGAGGAGGACAAAGCCGAGGTCGGTCGACGGTTCGGGATCGACGATCAGTGGCCGGTGGTCTGCGAGCCCTTCACGCAATGGGTCTTGGAAGACGACTTCAGTAACGGTCGCCCGCCATGGGAGGACATCGGCGTGCAACTCGTCAGCGACGTCGAACCCTACGAACTGATGAAGCTGCGCCTGCTAAACGCCAGCCACCAAGCACTGTGCTATTTCGGTTATCTCGCCGGATACCGGCTGGTGCACGAGGTGTGCCAAGACGCACTGTTCCAACATTTCTTGCTTGCGTACATGGACAAAGAGGCGACCCCGACCCTGCAGCCCGTCCCCGGAATCGACCTGCGGGACTACAAGCAGAACCTGATCTCCCGCTTCTCCAACCCGAACGTGCGTGACACCGTAGCGCGACTGTGCGCGGAGAGTTCCGACCGAATCCCGAAATGGCTCCTTCCGGTCATCCGGCACAACCTGACCACCGGAGGTGAGATCAAACGGTCGGCCGCGGTAGTGGCCAGTTGGGCACGTTATGCAGAAGGGATAGATGAGCAGGGTCGGTCGATTGAGGTGGTCGACCGATTGAAGGACACCCTGATGACGAATGCTCGCCACCAACGCGAAAATCCGCTCGCCTTCATCGCAGATCGAGAGCTGTTCGGCGACCTGATCAATGATGAGCGGTTCACCTCGCACTACCTCGCATCGCTGACGTCACTGCACGAGCACGGCGCACGGGCTACTTTGGAAAAGCTCCGATAACTATTCAGGGGAGCTCGCCGATGAAGTCCTCCGACGTCGTTGGTTGCGAGAACATCGGGAAGTCGTAGGCGATCGCGTTGTCGTGCTGCTCGGGCGAGGTAGCTGCCGTGCAATCGGTGAGTGTCAGCACCTGGTAACCGTGCTCATAGCCCGTCCGCATGGTCGACTCGACGCAGCAGTTGGTGAGGAAGCCGCCGAGGACGATCGTCGTGATTCCCTTGTTGCGGAGGATGAAATCGAGATTCGTGCTGGCAAAGGTGTCGAGGCCGCGCTTGCCCTCGATCACGATGTCGCCTTCCTGCGGCGCCAGCTCGTCAATAATGGCGGCGCCCCAACTGTCCTTCACAAAGCACTGGCCATCGACGACGCCCTTGAGGATTCCGTAGGGGTGAGCGCTGAGCTCGCCGTATCCCTTGGCGAAGGTGATGGGCGCGTGCATAACCGCCACGCCGGCGACCCTTGCGGCCTCGACCACCCGCTTGGTATTGGCCAGCATGTCGGTCTTGTCCATGACCTCCCGGACCGCATCGTGGAGGACGCCGCCCTCGGAGGTGAAGTCATTCTGGTACTCGATCAGCACAACGGCGGTGGTCTTGGGGTCGATCGCCATGCCGGTCTCCTCTCCCGTGCGGGTCGTGGCCGCGTTCCGTCCCGCCGAGCCTAGAGCGCCTGTCAGCTGAGCAGGAAGACAGAAGTTGGGGTGGTGTCGTCACGGCTCATCTCGGTGAGCACCGCGTGCAGTGCGGCGACAGCCCAGCTCAGCTCGTCGCGTTCGACGACAAGCGGTGGGGCCAGTCGGATGGTGGCGCCGTGGGTTTCCTTGGCGAGCACACCGCGCTCGAGTAACCGTTGGCATACCTCCCGTCCGGTACCCAGAGTCGGGTCGATGTCCACCCCGGCCCACAGTCCGAGGCAGCGCACGGCGGTGACGCCGCAGCCGACCAGCGCGTCGAGCTCTCGGTGCAGGTGCTCGCCGAGGTGGCGAGCCCGCTGCTGGTACTCCCCGGTGCTCAGCATCGTGACCACGGCCCGGCCGACCGCGCATGCCAGCGGGTTACCGCCGAATGTCGAGCCGTGCTGGCCGGGGCGCAGCAGGCCCAGCACGTCTTGGTCGGCGACCACAGCGGACACCGGGACCACCCCGCCGCCGAGCGCCTTGCCGAGCAGATATATGTCGGGCACTACGCCGTAGTGCTCGCAGGCCAGCGTCCGGCCGGTGCGTGCCAGCCCGGACTGGATCTCATCGGCGATGAACAGCACGTTCTCGCGGGTGCAAAGCTCGCGGACCAGGCCCAGGTAGCCGGGCGGCGGCAGGATGACCCCGGCCTCGCCCTGCACCGGTTCCAGCAGCACCGCCACGGTGTGCTCGTCGATCGCGTCAGCCAATGCGGCCGCGTCGCCGTAGGGCACGGTGTAGAAACCGGGAGCGTACGGGCCGAAGTCGGCGCGGGCGTCCGGGTCGTCGGAGAAGCTGATGATCGTGGTGGTGCGGCCGTGGAAGTTCCCGCCCGCGACGATGATCGTCGCCCGGCCGTCAGGCACCCCCTTGACCAGGTAGCCCCACTTGCGGGCGACCTTGATGGCACTTTCCACCGCCTCCGCGCCGGTGTTCATCGGCAGCACCAGCTGCTTACCGACCAGCTCAGCCAGCTCGGCACAGAACGGGCCGAACTGGTCGTGACCGAACGCCCGGCTGGTCAACGTGAGCCGGTCGAGCTGCACCCGGGCGGCGGCCAGGATCCGTTCGTTGCGGTGCCCGAAGTTCACCGCCGAGTACGCTGAGAGGCAGTCCAGGTAGCGATTGCCGGCGACGTCGGTGACCCAGGCGCCCTTGGCGGCGGCAATCACCACCGGTAGCGGCGCGTAGTTCTGCGCAGCATGCGCGTCGGCCAGCCGGAGGTGCTCGGCCACACCCGGCGAGCTGGCACCGGTGGCACCGGTGGCACCGGTGAGCAGGCTCATCCCCGGATCTCCAGCGTGCAGCACTTCGCCCCGCCGCCGGCCTTGAGGAACTCGGACAGGTCCACTCCGATCGGCTGGTAGCCGCGCTCGCGCAGCTGCTCCGCCAACCCGGTGGCCTGCTCGGCGAGCACCACGTGCCGCCCGTCGGACACCGCGTTGAGTCCCAGCACGACGGCGTCGTCTGCGTCGGCCAGCAGCGCGTCCGGGAACAGCTTGCGCAGCACCTCGCGGCTGCCCGGGCTGAAAGCCTCCGGGTAGTAGGCCACGGTGTGCTCGTCCAACACTGCGAGGGCGGTATCCAGGTGATAGAACCGCGGGTCGACGAGCCGCAGCGACACCACCGGGCGGCCGAACAACTCCTGGACCTCGGCGTGTGCCGCGGGCGCGGTGCGGAACCCGGTGCCGGCCAGCACGATGCCGTGCGAGCCGCCGACGACCAGGAAGTCACCCTCGCCCTCGTTGACGTGCTCGGCCTCGATCGCCGAGCGCAGCCCGGCGCGGCGCAGCCAGGCCAGGTAGGCCGGGCCTTCGGCGGCCCTTTCAGGGTGGGCGAACCGGGCGCTCAGCGCGGTGCCATCGATGACCAACCCACCGTTGGCGGCGAAGACCATGTCGGGCAGACCGGGTACCGGCGCGATGACCTGCACGCTGTGCCCCAGGTCTAGATAAGTCCGACGCAGCGCCTCCCACTGCCGCCGGGCCAGCGTGGTGTCGATGGGGCGGCCGACCTCCATCCACGGGTTGATCGCGTAGGCCACGGTGAAGTACTCGGGCGGGCACATCAGATACCGGCGCGGGCCGGCGACCCGACCGAAGACGGTAGGGGGTGTCGGGGACTCCAGAACGACGGTCACACCCAAACGGTAGATGCGCTCCGTTACGCAAGCAATACGCACATGTTGCGGCCTAAAGCTCTATTCGTTGCGTAGTCTAGAGTTTTTTGATGATTTCTTGCGTATCTGCCGTCCTGACGAAAGAGATGAGTGCCCGTGGATGCCATCGATCACCGGGTGGTCGGCTGCCTGCTTCGGGACGGCCGCGCCACGTATGCCGAGATCGGCGCCGAGGTGGGCCTGTCCGCGCCGGCAGCGAAGCGCCGGGTGGACCGGCTGCGGGCCAGCGGCGCAATCCGGGGGTTCACTGTCGTGGTCGACCCATCAGCGCTGGGCTGGA
>JAODNG010000049.1 GCA_025465385.1 Pseudonocardiales bacterium | reverse complement strand
GTCTCCAGCACCCTGGACCACGGTCCCAGGTAGTTGGCCACGTCGTCGGCCGGCTGCCGGGAGTTGTAGAGGTCCTTTTCGCCGTCGGGGTTGATGAACGGGTTGATGGTCGGGTTCCCCCCGCGGTCCATCTGCGTCAGCACGCCGTCGCGGCGCAGGCTGATCGAGGCCCAGACGCCGATCACCGGGCCGGCGCCGAGCAGGTCGTCGGGCACCTCCAGCGCGATCGACAAGACGCTGTTGCCGGCGAAGTCGTCGTGCCCGGTCCAGGCGAATCCGTGCAGGGCTCCCTCGACATCGGCGAAGAACGGTTCGCTGCGCGCCCCCGCGAACAGCCGGATCCCTTCGACCTGGACGGGCTTCGTCATCGCGTCGAAGCTGACCGGGAGGGACGAGGTGAGCACCTGGCCGACCGGTCCTGGCTCGCGGGCCTGGGCGCCGGTGGTGTAGTAGACGGTCGCGGTTTGAGCGCCGTTGTCGAGCTCGGAGAAGGTGAACGTGAACGCGACGTCGGCCTGCGCGTCGCCGTCGGTGTCGACGTTGATCCGGTAGACCGCGCCGGGGTGAAAATCCCGGCTGGTGATGACCGTCGGGGGCAACTCGATGGGGGGCCTCACCGTCGGGTTCGAGTCGATGATCAGCACCGTCTTGCCCGGGTCCTCTGTTGACCTGAATGCGTACACGTCGGTGAGGTCCAGCCGCGTGTCGTCGCCGGGAAACCGAAGATAGTCGGCGCTGAAGTGGTTCGACATGGTGACTCCTTTGATGGTGATTGCGAGGATCGGTGGTATTGCGCCCGAATCGGCGTGGCCTAGGGTCCGGGCCGTGATGGGATGACATGGGCGGCGCGCTTGAGCACCCGGCTCGACGGTCGTTGCCCTTGCTTGGTGTCGTCGCCGTCAGCCGGCCGGACGTCCGATGCCCGGGTCGCTTGGGTGTGGCGTGAACGGCGTGACCGTGACGGTCATCCACTCGTGCAGCGGCATCGAGGCGAGCACCTGGCGCAACTCGTCCTCGTCGGTGGCGTTGAACAGGCCGAAGGTGCGCCATTCGCCGGGCGCCTCCGGTGGCTTCCACAGCCGCAGCAGGTGGCCTTGTGCCGCGAGTTCCTTCGTCCGCGCGGCCTCGCGTCGTTTGGTGTCCTCGACGGTCTCGCCGGAGGTCCCTTCGGGGACGGTGGTCACCATGTCAACAAGAAATTCCATGGCCGTGCTCCTGTTCAGCTGTGAACGCTGTGGTTGCCGTCTGAGTCGCCGAGCCGGGACACCTGGTAGTGGTTGATGAGCCAGGACTCGCCGGTGCGGCGCGCGATGACGCTGAGATATACGGTCAGCGTCGGCCGGTCGGTGAAGCCGAAGTCGACGCTGAGGTAGCCGAGGACCAGATCGTCGGCCAGTCGCCGGGTCTGCAGGACGGTGTAGTCCGTGGTCATGCCGATGGGCTGGCTGTCGTAGTACGCGGCCACGCTGTCCGGGCCGACGCTGTACGGGTGCAGGCCCTGGAAGATCGCGTCGTCGGTGAAGTACGTCGCAACGCGCTTCGGATCGTGCGCGTCGACCGCCGATTTCCACTGGTCGAGCACGGTCTTGAGGACGTCGGTCTCAGTGCTTGTCATTATGGTTCCTTTGTCTGTGGCAGCTGGGAATCGGCTAAGCATGCTCAGTGGCCCGCGCTCTGGCCGCCGTCGACGTGCAGGATCTCGCCGGTGACGAACGGAGCGTTCTCCAGGTAGACGATCGCGTCGACGATGTCGCTGATGTCGCCCATCCGGCCGAGCGGGTGCAGACCCGCGAGCGTGTCGTGCGTTTCGGCCGGGTGCATGGGTGTGCGGATGACGCCGAGAGACACGGCGTTGACCCTGATGCTGCGCGCCGCGTACTCGATCGCCAGCGACTTCGTGACCGCGTTCAGGCCGCCCTTGGTCAGTGCCGCCAGGGCGGACGGCACGGCGGAGTTGGCGTGGTCGACCAAACTGGTCGAGATATTGACGACGTGCCCGCCTTCCCCGTCGAGCATCGCGGCAATGGCCCGTTTCGAGACTTCGAAGAAGCCACGCAAGTTCACACCGGTTACCACGTCGTAATCGGCGTTGGTGTAGTCGGTGAACGGCTTCGCCACGAAGACACCGGCATTGTTGATCAGCGCGTCGACGCGGCCGAAAGTGGCCAGCGCCTGCTCGATCACGCGGGCGCCGACCGCCGGGTCGGCGATGTCGCCCGCGACGGCCAGGATGTCGGGATCCCCGGACGGGGTGATGGAGCGCGAATTCGCGACCACGGCGTAGCCGAGCTTGTGGTAGGCGACGACCAGAGCCGCGCCGATGCCCTGCGAAGCGCCGGTGATGACGGCAACCTTCTGGGTGCTCATGACAGTAGGTCTCCTTGTCTTATAGGCGTGCGGTATCCACACCGCGGTGCGCGGTGCTGTCTTGGGGTGTGAGTTCCGGTTAGATGGTGGCCGTGTCGCCGGCCGCGAGGACCCGCAACCGGTCACTGAGTCCGTGCCGGGCGAACGCGGCCCGGACGTCGTCGATGCATTCCGTGTAGTGGTCCCAGCCCTCGACGTGGGCCGGGATGACGGTGGGCGAGGCCAAGATCGCCGCAGCTCGGGCCGCCTGGTCACTGGTGAGGGTCAGGTAGCCGTCCACGAACAGCACGGCGATGCCGATCGGCGCACAGCGTTGCGCCACCTGCTGGACGACGTCCAGGGAGGCGTTGCCGCCGCTGATATAGACGGCTGGCGTGTCCACACTGGACAGAACGAATCCGGTGTGTGTGGTCCCGTTCGGTCCTTCCTGCGCCGGTACTCCCGTGATGCGCAGTGCGACGCCGTCGAAACGGGGCAGGCTGAGGTGGTACCACGGCGGCAGGGCGCGCGCGGATCCGCCGAGCCGCTGAGCGGCGTCCGAGGTGGTCAGCACGAGCGGCACCCGCTCCAGCAAGCCGGGATCGTCGCCGTGCTGGTCGTGTGACAGCAGCACCACGTCGAACGGGCCGGGCTGGTCGAATGTCGGGTCGGTCAGCAGCCGCAGTCCCCCGGCCTCGATCACCAAGGTGGGGCCACCGATCAGCCGTACCGTTGCGCTTGCCATATCCCGATAGTGAGCCGGGTGCGGGCTCGTTCGCCACGACCGGCTTGCTCTCTGGTGGTAGGCGCAGCCTCCTACCGCACTAGGCTCGGGACATGGAGCTACGCCAGCTTCGCTACTTTGTTGCCGTCGCCGAGGAGCTGAACTTCGGTCGGGCGGCGAGTCGGCTGCTCATCGCCAGTCCCTCCCTGTCCCAGCAGATCAAGGCGCTGGAACGGGATCTGGGTGTGCGCCTGTTCGACCGCGACCGCCGGTCGGTCGCCCTCACCGAGTGCGGTGCGGCGTTGCTGCCGAAGACCCGTGCGCTGCTGGCGCAGGCGGACGAGTTGCGCCGGTCGGCGTCGGGGATGGCCGCGAGCGAGCCGGTGCGGCTCGGTTACGTCAACTGGCGTGCCGCCGACCTGCTCGCGCGCGTGTCGGGTGTGGCGCAGCTACATGTGGACACGTGGGTCCTGCCCTCGCACGCTCAGGCGCGCCGGGTCGCCGACCACAGCATCGATCTGGCGATCTGCTGGGTACGGACCGGCGACCTGGCGCGGCACGGCCTGCAAGCGCGGCTGATCGGCGCCGACCGGCTCTACACGATCAGTGTCGGAGCCGACACCGCCGAGGTGCACGCGAGGGACACCCTCGTGCTCATCGACGCCGACACCGTCAGGTGGAAATCCTGGAACGTCTTCGCCGAGGAGTTCGCCCGTGACACCGGCGCGCGTGTCGTCCGCGTCGAGGACGGTGGCATCACCGGCCCGGCGTTCTTCGACCACGTGCGCAGATTGCGTCGCCCAGTGATCAACTCCCCGAAGGGCCAGACCACGCCGGTGCCACCCGACCTGACGCAGCGGCCGGTAGTGC
>JAODNG010000035.1 GCA_025465385.1 Pseudonocardiales bacterium | reverse complement strand
CATGATCGGGATGGGCCGCCGTTTTGGCTGGTGGAGGGTGTGGAGCGGGCGACCGGGATCGAACCGGCATGGCCAGCTTGGAAGGCTGGGGCTCTACCATTGAGCTACGCCCGCATGCTCCGCGGCGACGGAGCGGCCCCAGCGTACCTGGTGCTGGCTTCTTCGGGGACGCGAGCGGTGGCCGACGTGGGATTCGGGTAGTCGCGTAGGCTGCACTACTCGGTGCACGGGGTGTGGCGCAGCTTGGTAGCGCACTCGCTTTGGGAGCGAGGGGCCGTGGGTTCGAATCCCGCCACCCCGACCAGGTAGACAGGTCGTACAAGATCGACATACTGGCTGAATGTAGCAACCGCTAGCAACGACTGCTCACCGGTCGTCCCACTCAATACTGTCCAGCGTCTCGCGCATCACATCGAGGTCGGTGTGTGCGTAGATGCCCAAAGTGACGTCGAGGTCGGCGTGTCGAGCGATCCGCTGGACGACGTGCGGTGGTGTCGTGAGTTGAACGGGGAAGCCCACCACGGAGTGACGGACGTCCTAACCGCACCTGCGGGTACCCAGCGCGAGGACGGATAGCGTGAAAGTGCCGGTTCAGACTGCGCGGTTCCATCGGGATGCCCAACGCTGGTAAGAAACACCCGACTTTGCTCGGTCCACGGCTCACCAGCATAAGCACGTTCGGCGGCTTGTCGGTCGCGATGTTCGATGAGGACCCGTCGTGTGATCTTGGGTAGTGGAACGGTGTTATCCGAATCTTTGGTCTTGGTGTCGTCCATCAGGAGGCGACCAGTGACACGCTGGACGGTCTGGCACCGAGGCGTCGATGCCGAGGTCTAGATCCGACCACCGTAGGCCGAGGAGTTCGCCGCGACGGAAGCCGAGGGTGCCGCCAGGACGTAGAGAGTATAGAGCCGAGCGCGTTGAGCTTCGGCGAGGATGCGCACGTCACCGGCGAGAGTCCCTTGACGATTTTATCGAGATGCGGGCGTCTGGAGGAGTTTGGCGGCGTTGCGGGTGCTCATCGCGTAGGACCGCATGAATGTATTGAATCTGTCGGATTAATGATGTCCGCTGGCCTGTCCCACCTTTGACATTCCATACGTCGGTCTACTCCACCCGGATCTGGACCTGCCGCACATCAATTTCGGCCACCATCACAACCGATCGTCCGCTCGATTGGTGGACACCGTCTTCAAAGCACAGAGTCATCCAATCCGGCGTGCATCCGGATTATCTTTAGGCTGGTCTCCAGGCGCTGTACGGTGGCCTCTACCGCCCGAGAGTGGGCAGTGACCGCGCTGACCCACTCGGCGAGTCCCGGGTCCCGATCGCCGAGGTGGCCAAGACAACTGAGTGTGGCCTCGTCAAGGGCGTCAGTCGCTTCGCGGAGTTCCCTGAGGGGGTCGTTGGTGCTCATCGGTGCCCTGTCCACGTTGGAGGGCCGACCAGCAGCGCCCGCACCTCAGCGGTCAGGGCCTCAACGGTCGTCGTGTTGTCGGTCATCCACGCCATCCCTTCCGCATACGGGTGACGCCATATTTCTGCACCCGCCGGATCAGCTCGGACACGTTGCCGCCCGTTTTCTCCTCGGTGCGCTTCTGGAGCGCCGAGTGCCCAGTCCGGCCCACGAGGACCCGGATTTGGCGTCGTCCGTCGCGCGGGGGCACGCGCGGAACGTACCATGGGCTGAACAGCGGAAACGCTGGATCTGGTGGCGGTTGCTCACCGCGGGAGACCGGCCGGACAGTGCGCGTATGGCCGCTGGCCAGGATGATCGTAGGCCTTGGTTGGCGGGGCGGCACTCCGCGGGGGAGGGCGATGCTGCGCCGTGGGGGAGCGCCCTTCTGAGCGGATCGCCTGCGTCATGGATGCGCACCATGACCGGACGACACCTGCGCCTGTACGCGCACATCGTTGACGGGATCCGTCGGGGAGATCGAACACGGCGTGGGCGTGGGATACACACATCCGATGAACGACCCTTATTCATCATGCCAAGACCTATCGGTCAAACCGATCACTCCACCGAGTGAGGTAGCCGAAGGCTCAGACTAACGCACGGATTAGCCAGCTGCGCTGGGTGGCTGACTGCTTGGGGGAGAAAGTGTAGCGAGCGCTCCGAATCCCGATATGTCAAGTAGTTGGCGGGCGGGCGAGTCAAGAGGCGCGGTAAGTTCCAGCACCATGCCGGATTCCTGCAACCGAGACGCCAAGTCGAACAGGATCCTTATACCGACGCTATCCATGTAGATGAGATTGGTCAGATCGACCGACACCGCTGTAAGCCGGTCGGAAACCGCCTCCAAGATCTCCCGTTCGACGGTTGCCGCATTTTCCAGATCGATCTCACCACGAATACTGATACGAATCGATTCACTCCCAGTATTGACATCCACCGTCGCGACCGTCATCGAGCTTCCGCCTCAGTCAGGCTGCGACGAATAACTACCGTGGTCCCACCCGGCCCGTGATTAATACGCACATCACTTGCGCACTTGTGCATGAACACCGTTCCCCGTCCGCGATTCCCCCCGCGCGGCGGCCGCCACCGACCCGTATCCCTGACCGTAGCCACCACATCCGGCAGCTGAACTTCTAAATACACCTCCACCATGCCCCCCTCACGTCCATAAGCATGCTCGACCACATTGGCGCAGGCCTCACCCACCGCAACGAGCAGACCAACAACCACCCGAGGGTCCGCCCCGACCGCCAACAACCAGCCCCGCATGGCATCACGAATCGTCTTCAGCGACCCTGGCAGCGCCGGCATCACCAGCTCTAACGGACCAGTCCCGGCACTGGCCTGGCGACGTATCACCAGCAGTGCAACATCATCCCCAGGCGGCTCACTCCCAATCAGCTGCCCCATCACGCTCGCGCAGAGGGACTCCACCGGGCCGGCAACCAACGCCCCACACAGGCGCTTCACACCCACGTCAAGCGAGCTGCCTCGACGCTCCACCAAACCGTCAGTGTAAAAGCAGAGCAACGCGCCCGGTGGCACGTCCACCGTTGTCACCCGGCACCGCGGCCCACCGCGCACACCCACTGGAGGACCATTCGCAACCTCCACCAAGGCTGCGGGCTGACCCGGAATGACCAACGCCGGAGCAAGATGGCCTGCCGAGGCCACATGCAGTCGCGCCAACGAGGGCTCAAACATCGCTACCTGCACCGTGGCCACCATTCTGGGCCCATCGAACCGCTGCACCTGATGGCTTAGCCTGCCCACCACCTCAGCCGGATCATCTTCATACAGCGCGTGGGCGCGCACCGCGCTACGCAGCCGCCCCATCACCGCCGCGGCTTCAAGGCCCCGCCCAACCACATCGCCGATCACGATGCATAACCCGCCAGAAGGAGTGGCGAACACGTCATACCAGTCACCGCCCACCCCACCAAGCTCCGCGGTAACGTAACGGGCCGCCATCTCAAGACCGGGCACTGTTGGCAACCGCGTCGGCAGCAGGCTGCGCTGCAGCACCGTCGCCGCAGTGCGCTCCACCTCCGTACGCCGAGATTCGGTCGCGAAGGCAACCCGGTCAGCCGCGATCTCCAGCAGCCTGGCGTCCTCCTCGGTGAACCGACGGGCACCCAGAGTGCCGACATGCAGAACACCGAGGATGCCGCCCGTGTTCAGCAACGGCACTCCGAGTAGGGAACGGATCCCCCGCTCCTGAAGAATCGGATTAAGCACGGTCGTGTGATCGACGCGCTCGAGGATCACCGGTTTCTTCTCAACCGCGATCCGACCAGCGAAACCCTTACCCACCGGGATACGAACTCCCTGACGAACCTCTGCCTCGATCCCCTTGGCAGCGGTCGCCACGAGGTACTCGCCAGACGCATCCAACAACAGCACTGCCGCCGTATCGACTGCAAGAAGTGCCTGCACCCGCTCCAATAGCTCAACCAATAAGTCTTCAACATTGAGATGCGCCAACGCCGCGTCAGTCACCGACTCGATCCGACGTAATTGATCGCCAGAGGTCGACGCGTTAGGTGGCTCGTCCGGTGGGGACATGATCGCTTAGCCTAACGCCAGGCGGGCAACACAGCGACTCGACCTCCCTGTGTGGGGCTACAGAGCGGCCCTCCCGGATCCGACTCAGCCGGTTGGTCCCGCTGATTTTGATCGACGCGGAATGATCAGGACCGTCCGGCGCGAATATAAGAGTGCTTGCGGGAAGGCACCACTCCGCTGGTCATCCACGCCGATTAAAATCCCGGGCATCGCTGCGCTCTTCGATTACCGTCATTAAGTGGTTGGGGTGGCAGGTACCAGAGGTTCTCTATGAGGCAGTTGTCGATGAGTACCTTCGGGTGCATCTTGAGAGCCTCGAACAGCATCCCGCCGCTGAATCGCCGCCAGTCGTACATGCACAGCAGCGCCCGCGGAGCGAACTCATTGAGTGCCCCCTCGTAAGTGAAAAGCTCGTCAGCACCAGGCGGTTCCTTCAGTACCCAGCTCATCTCACCGACGGCCCGTACGAACGGGAGGCGATCGGATACCAGCGCGGTGCGCACAGTCTTGTCCAGATAGTCAACCATGTAGTCGCCGGAGAACCGGCCCTGGTGCAGGTAGGCCTTGGTGACAGCCTCAATGAGCAGCTGCTTGGGTGAGGCCTGGTGACGGTATTCAATCTTGGCGCGCATCGCTTCTGGGTCGGTGGCATCGATGAGGCAGAGACACTTGTCGCCGTCGCGCACCCCGGCGCGGAGGTACGGAAGCAGAATCCGGTCACGTTCGGCCAGCCCGGAGTAGAAGCAGCAGATGTGATCGCCGGACTCGATGTCGACGAGGCTGGTTCGCTGAGTGCGTGCTCTCTTCGTCAACCAGCCTCCCGCGGGCGCAGCCCACTGATCGGAGGGGCGCATACACCCACGTCCGCCCGTGTAGTCGAGGTCGCCCGTTGTAGCAGCCATGTAGCAACGACGTCCGGCGGCAGCCATCGCCGCAAGTTTCGCCAGCTGGGCTGGCCAGACGACCGTGGCCACGAGGGTGTCCGGGCTGAGGTGAAGCTGGTGACAGTTGATGGTGCGACGGTGTCGCTTAACGACTTCTTTTGCGTTTGGCTGACGCCGGCGCGCGGCCGAGCTTCTGCACTGGCTTGGGGTAGCCCGATGCGGCGCCCGCAGTGGGCGCATCGGAGCCCTCGCCTAGACTTGTGGCACTTGCTGCCCGGCCGTGGCTGTGTCGGCCCGTCCCACTCTTTCCTTGAGGAGTACTCCGTGAAGAGAACCGTCGAACAACTCAGCCCGACGCGGGTGAAAATCAACGTCGAGGTGCCGTTCGACGAGCTGAAGCCAGACTTCGACCGCGCTTACCGGAAGATCGCCCATCAGGTCAACATCCCGGGATTCCGGCCGGGCAAGGCGCCTGCCCGGATCTTGGAGCAGCGGCTGGGTCGGGGTGTGGTCCTCGAGGAAGTGGTCAGCGGGATGGTGTCGGCGAAGTACGCCGAGATTGTCCGGGCGGGCGAGGTTCACCCGCTGGGCCGTCCGGAGATCGAGGTCACCGAGGTCGAGGATGGGGACCACGTCGCGTTCACAGCTGAGGTCGACGTCCGGCCGAAGATCGAGATGCCGGCGTTCAGCGAGCTCGCGGTGACCGTCGACGACATCGCGGTGACCGACGAGGAGGTCGACGAGCAGCTGGACGGGCTCCGTTCCCGCTTCGGCACTCTCACCTCCGTCGAGCGTCCCGTGCAGCAGGGCGACTTCGTCTCACTCGATCTTTCGGCGACCGTCGACGGCGCGGAGGTCGCGGACTTGGCGACCACCGATCTTTCCTATGAGATTGGGTCCGGCCAGCTCATGGAAGGCATCGACGACGCGCTGATTGGTGCCTCGCAAGGCGACGAGCGAACGGTCACTGCCGTTTTGGCCGCCGGAGAGTATGCCGGGCGCGAGGCGGAGGTCACGGCGAAGATCCAAGCCGTGAAAGAGCGAGAGTTGCCCGCGGCCGACGACGAGTTCGCCCAACTCGCCAGCGAATTCGATACCATCGACGAGCTGCGTGCTGATCTTCGCACGCGGCTTGGCCGGGTCAAAGCAATGCAGCAGGGCGCCCAAGCCAGAGACAGGATACTCAAGATCCTGCTTGACACCACCGAGGTCCCCTTACCGGCGGCGATCGTCGACTCTGAGTTCGAGTCGCGCAAGCACGAAGCCCTGCACGCCTTCGAATACAACGAGGCGCGTCTCGGCCAGTGGCTGGAACAACAGGGCCATACCGCCGAGCAGTTCGACACCGACCTGCGCAACGCGGCGCAGGAGACGGTCAAGGCGCAGCTCCTGCTCGACGCGATCGCCGATACTGAAGATGTCTCGGTCACCGACAACGAGCTCAGTGAGCGCATCATGTACCAGGCGCAGCGCCAAGGCATCAGCCCCAACGACTATGCCCTGCAGCTTCAGGAAGCTGGCGGGTTGGGCACTGTCTACGCTGACGTCCGCCGCGGCAAGGCGCTGGCCGCTGTGCTGAGCCAGGCCGCCATCACCGATGCCAGCGGAAATCCGGTCGATATCGACTCGCTGATCGACTCGACGACCCCGGGGCATGCCATGGCCGCCGGGTGATCCGGCCGCCGATGACGTAACGCTCTGAGCGAACTGTGGGCGCGCCAGGAAGTAGTCGGTGCTCTCCTTCGTTAGGGTCGGCAGTGTCCACCGCGTCGGAGTTCGGATAGATCTCCAGCCGGACCCTCACCCATCCGCAGGTGGCCTTGATGACAGAAGGCAGGCACACGTGACCTCCGACCACATCGCTTCGGCCGTGCCGCTGCCGGGCGCTCCCACGATGCGGGCCGCCACGGCTGGCCTCAACCTGACGGACTCGGTGTATGAGCGGCTGCTCCGAGAGCGCATCATCGTGCTCGGATCCCAGGTTGAGGAGAACATCGCCAACCAGATCTGCGCCCAGCTCTTGCTGCTGTCGGCGGAGGATCCCGACCAGGACATCAGGCTCTACATCAACTCGCCGGGCGGCTCGGTCACCGCAGGAATGGCCATCTACGACACGATGCACTTGATCGAACCCGACGTGGCGACATACGCGATGGGCTTGGCCGCCTCGATGGGACAGTTCCTGTTGTCCGCGGGTGCCCGCGGCAAGCGATACGCCTTGCCGCATGCCCGGATCCTCATGCACCAGCCGTCAGCCGGCGTGTCCGGCACGGCAGCGGACATCGCAATCCAGGCCGACATGCTGATCAAGCACAAGCGTGAGATGGCAGAGCTCATCGCCGAGCAGACCGGTCAGCCGGTAGAACGGATCATCGCCGACTCCGACCGGGACCGCTGGTTCACCGCGGAAGAGGCCCGCGAGTACGGCTTCGTCGACTACGTCCTGACCCGCGCCAACTCGTTGCCCGACGCGAGCCTCTGAGCTTCGAGGAGTCCCGATGAATCACCTGCCCGGAGGCGTTATGCCGCACGATCGCATGCCCCAAAATGACATGTCCCAAAATTACATGCCCCAGTCGCGCTACGTCCTGCCCTCGTTCATCGAGCGCACCAGCTACGGGGTCAAGGAATCCAACCCTTATAATAAGCTGTTCGAGGAGCGCATCATCTTCCTCGGCGAACAGATCAACAACACCTCCGCCAACGACACCATGGCGCAGTTGCTGGTGCTGGAGTCGGCCGACCCGGACCGCGACATCTGGATATACATCAATTCACCGGGCGGGTCGTTCACCGCGATGACGGCGATCTACGACACGATGCAGTACATTCGACCGGAAATCAATACGGTCTGCCTCGGCCAGGCCGCTTCAGCTGCCGCGGTGCTGCTCGCCGCAGGTACTCCGGGTAAACGGATGGCGGTTCCCAATGCCCAGATTCTGATTCACCAGCCGGCCACCGAGGGGGTGTTCGGGCAGGTCTCGGATCTGGAGATTCAAGCTGCCGAGATCCAGCGGATGCGCCGCCTGCTGGAGGCTACCCTGGCCCACCACACCGGTCAGACCGAAGAGCGTATCCGCGCCGATATCGACCGGGACAAGATCTTGACCTCTCCAGAGGCCAAGGCGTACGGGATCATTGACGACATTACCCAGATCCGGAAGCTCTCCGCGGTCAGGAGCTGACTTTGTGTAGCGCGACACGCCGAGCGAGCAGCGCAGTCGCGTCCGCCGACCAATGTGGGGAAGGCTGATCCTCCCGCACGGTGGGGTCGGACGGGTACCGTCAAGCACACACGCAGCCAGGCGCGCTGCACACCACGCGCCGGGAAGGACGAGAGGCCAGCGCCCATGGCACGGATCGGTGACGGCGGCGACCTGTTGAAGTGTTCCTTCTGCGGGAAGAGTCAGAAGCAGGTCAAAAAGCTCATCGCTGGACCCGGCGTGTACATCTGCGACGAGTGCATCGATCTGTGTAATGAGATCATCGAAGAGGAGCTCGTCGACGCGGGTGATGTCAAGCTCGACGAGCTTCCCAAGCCCAGCGAGATCCATGACTTCCTCAAGGCGTACGTCGTTGGACAAGACGACGCCAAACGCACATTATCAGTTGCTGTTTACAATCATTACAAACGTATCCAGGCCGGCGAGAAGGGCCGCGACGACGAGATCGAACTGGCCAAATCGAACATCCTGATGCTCGGACCTACCGGGTGCGGAAAGACCTATCTGGCCCAAACCTTGGCGAAGCTGCTCAATGTGCCTTTCGCCATCGCTGACGCCACCGCGCTCACCGAGGCCGGTTACGTCGGCGAGGATGTGGAAAACATCCTCCTCAAACTCATCCAGGCCGCGGACTACGACGTCAAGCGAGCCGAGACCGGCATCATCTACATCGATGAGGTCGACAAGATCGCTCGCAAGTCGGAGAACCCTTCGATCACCAGGGACGTCTCCGGAGAGGGCGTCCAGCAGGCCTTGCTGAAGATCTTGGAAGGCACCACCGCCAGCGTTCCGCCGCAGGGCGGCCGCAAGCATCCGCACCAGGAGTTCATCCAGATCGATACGACGAACGTGCTGTTCATCGTCGCCGGTGCGTTCGCGGGTCTCGACAAGATCATCGATGATCGAATCGGCAAGCGGGGACTCGGCTTCGGCGCCGAGCTACGGTCCAAGGCTGACATCGACACTTCCGACGTATTCGCTCAGGTCATGCCGGAAGATCTAATCAAGTTCGGTTTGATCCCGGAATTCATCGGCCGGCTTCCAGTGATCGCCAGCGTGACGAATCTGGACAAGAGCTCGTTGGTACAGATCCTCACCGATCCCCGCAATGCTCTGTCAAAGCAGTACTGCAAGCTCTTCGAGATGGACGGCGTGGAACTGGAGTTCACCGGAACCGCGTTCGAGGCGATCGCCGACCAGGCAATCCTTCGAGGCACTGGCGCCCGGGGGCTGCGCGCCATCATGGAAGAAGTGCTGCAGCCGGTGATGTATGACATCCCCAGCCGCACCGATGTGGCGAAGGTGGTCATCACCGAGCAGACGGTGCGGGAAAATGTGAATCCGACCATCGTGACGCGACAACCCACGCGGCGCGAACGACGCGAGAAATCGGCCTGAGCGCCTGCTCAGGGCCGCTTCATGCCGCGCAATTGGCAATGACTCAACAGTCGGTACATCACGGGGACGCCGCGCTGGCCGCCCTCCGGCAGGTTGAGGTCGACCTGGCCCGTCGTTGGCCGGAAAGCCGGATCGAACCATCGCTGGTTCGGATCGCGGCGCTGGTAGATCTGCTCGGCTCGCCACAGCGCTGTTACCCGGTGCTGCACATCGCTGGCACGAATGGCAAGACGTCTGTGGCCAGGATGTTGGATGCGCTGTTATCCGGCATGGGGCTCCGGGTTGGTCGCTACACCAGTCCGCACCTGCAGCAGGTCACCGAGCGGATCAGTGTGGATGGGACGCCGATCAGTCCCGAGCGCTTCGTCGAGGCCTATCACGATATCGAGCCCTACGTCGCTCTGGTCGACGCCGGATCACCGGTCCCCATGAGCATGTTCGAGGTGCTGACCGGAATGGCATTCGCGACCTTCGCCGACACGCCGGTGGAGGCCGCCGTTGTGGAGGTCGGTCTCGGAGGAAGTTGGGATGCCACCAACGTCGCCGATGCCATGGTGGCGGCAATCACTCCGGTCGCCGTGGATCACGTCAACTATCTGGGCAGCGACATCGAGGGTATAGCCGCGGAGAAAGCCGGGATCATCAAGCCCGGGTCCGTGGCCGTGCTGGCACAGCAGCCGCCCGAGGTGGCTCGGGTGCTCGCCGCCCGCAGCGTCGGGGTTGACGCGACGGTGGCACGGGAGGGCATGGAGTTCGGCGTGCTGCAGCGCGACGTCGCCGTCGGCGGTCAGCAGCTGAAGCTGCAGGGTCTCGGCGGAGTGTACGACCAGATCTTTCTCCCACTGCACGGCGCGCATCAGTCCCGAAACGCCGCGCTCGCGCTGGCCGCTGCCGAGGTGTTCTTCGGTGCGGGCGCGAACTCGTCGCTGGACGTCGACGCGGTGCGCGACGCCTTCGCCTCGGTGACCGGCCCAGGACGGCTGGAGCGGGTCCGCACGGCCCCCTCCGTCTTCATCGACGCCGCTCACAACCCCCATGGGGCGCATGCGCTAGCGGCTGCGCTGCGGGAGGATTTCAGCTTCCGCAGGCTGGTGGCTGTCGTCGGGGTGATGCGCGACAAGGACGCCCGTGGCATCCTCGCGGAGCTGGAACCGGTGATCGACGAAGTCGTGGTCACGGTCAGTAGCTCGGCTCGCGCGATGGACATCAACGACCTCGCCGAGGCGGCTCGGGACGTCTTCGGTGAATCCCGGCTGCGGGTGCAACGTCGGTTGCCGGACGCGATCGAGGCAGCGATCGCCTCGGCCGCTGAAGGAGCTACGGACCCCGACCGCATCTCCGGCGCTGGCGTCGTGATCACCGGCTCGGTGGCGATGGTCGGTGAGGTACGCACCCTGTTCGGCCGAGAACCGCAGTGAGCGACCAGCCGGTCCAGCCAGATCCGCTTCGCGGACTGCGCGGCATCTTCGCGGGGACCCTGGTGATGGAGGCGATCGTCGTCGGGCTCGCCCTGCTCGTCGTCAACCGGATCGGTGCCGGCTTGGGTGCACCGGCCGGCTGGTATACCGGTGCCCTAGCGCTCGCGATGGTCGTTGCAGCTTTCGTGCAGCGCCGCTCGTGGGGGTTGGGATTGGCCCTGGCGTTGCAGATCGCGATGGTGGTCGGTTGGTTCGCCAGCCCAGCTTTGGGCGCTCTCGGCTTACTGTTCTTGCTGGTCTGGGGCTTCCTGCTGTACGTGCGGTGGGCGGTGGTACGGCCACAGCGACTTCCGACCGGCGGACGCTAGGCTCCTTGCGTCGAATCACCGTTGTCATCCTGAGGAGAACGAGCTGCTGTGAGTGAGCGCACCCTGGTCCTAATCAAGCCCGACGGCGTCGGCCGTGGCCTGGTCGGCGAGATTATCGCCAGGATCGAACGCAAGGGTTTGACGCTGGCCGCCTTGGAAATGCGCATGGTCCCGCAGGATCTGGCCGAGCAGCACTACGCCGAACACGTGGACCGGCCCTTCTTCGGCTCGTTGCTGGGGTTCATCACCTCCGCGCCGGTGGTGGCCGCCATAGTGGAGGGGGAGCGGGCGGTGGCGGCGTTCCGGCAGCTGGCAGGCGGCACCGATCCGGTGGACAAGGCCGTCCCAGGCTCGATCCGCGGTGATCTCGCGCTTGAGACACAGTCAAATCTGGTCCACGGCTCGGACTCAGTTGACTCCGCCAAGCGGGAGATCGCGCTGTGGTTCCCCGAGCTGTAGCGCGCTGGTGCTGCGGCGTCGGTCGGGAGTTCGCGCCCAACTACGCTGAGAGCCATGGCAGGTACGTCGGTATTCGAGCAGCTTGAGCCGCTGTTGCTACGGGTCTCCAAGCCAGTGCAGTACGTCGGAGGCGAGCTCAACGCCACCGTGAAGGCCTGGGATACCACCACGGTGCACTGGGCGTTGATGTACCCCGACGCCTACGAGGTCGGGCTGCCCAACCAGGGAATCATGATCCTCTACGAGGTGCTCAACGAGCAGCCCGACGTGCTCGCTGAGCGGACCTACGCGGTCTGGCCAGACCTCGAGGCGCTGATGCGCGAGCATGGCGTCCCGCAGTTCACGGTGGACTCGCATCGTCGCGTGGGGGACTTCGACCTGCTCGGGGTCTCCTTCGCCACCGAGCTCGGCTACACCAACCTGCTTACCGCGCTGGACCTCGCCGGCATTCCGCTGCACGCGACGCAGCGCACCGATGATCATCCCGTCGTCATCGCTGGAGGCCACGCCGCGTTCAATCCAGAGCCGATCGCCGACTTCATCGATGCCGCCGTGGTGGGAGACGGCGAGGAAGCGGTCCTGGAGATCACCGCGGTCGTGCGGGGCTGGAAGCGGCAAGGACGTCCCGGCGGCCGGCCGGAACTGCTCGGGCGGCTGTCCACGATCGAGGGCGTCTACCTGCCGGGCTGTTATGACGTCAGCTACCTTCCCGACGGTCGGATCGCCGAGGTGGTCCGCAACAGCCAACGCGCTGCGCAGCGGGTGGCCAAACGCACCACCATGGACCTCGACGAATGGCCGTACCCGAAGCAGCCACTGGTGCCGATCGCGGAGAGCGTGCACGAGCGGATGAGCGTGGAGATCTTCCGCGGCTGCACCCGCGGGTGCCGGTTCTGCCAAGCCGGGATGATCACCCGTCCAGTACGGGAACGGTCGATCCAAGGTATCGGCGAGATGGTCGAGCGTGGTCTGGCGGCCAGCGGGTTCAACGAGGTCGGCCTGCTGTCGCTGTCCAGTGCGGACCACTCCGAGATTCGGGAGATCACCAAGGGGCTGGCCGACCAGTACGAGGGCACCGGTACCGGCCTGAGCTTGCCGTCGACCCGGGTGGACGCCTTCAACATCGACCTCGCCAACGAGATCTCTCGCAACGGCCGCCGTTCCGGCTTGACGTTCGCCCCCGAGGGCGGGTCCGAGCGGATTCGCCGGGTGATCAACAAGATGGTGTCCGAGGAGGACCTCATCCGCACTGTTTCCACCGCGTTCGGTGCGGGCTGGCGGCAGGTGAAGCTGTACTTCATGTGCGGGCTGCCTACCGAGACCGACGATGACGTGCTGGAGATCGCCCATATGGCGCATCGGGTGATCCGGGCCGGCCGGGAGGCCAGTGGCAGCAAAGACATCCGGTGCACGATCTCGATCGGCGCCTTCGTGCCCAAGCCGCACACCCCGTTTCAGTGGGCGGCCCAGGAGCATCCCGATGTCGTTGACCAGCGGTTACGAAAGCTGCGAACTGAGATCAACTCGGACCGCAAGATCGGCCGCAACGTCGGCATGCGTTACCACGACGGCAAACCGTCGCTGATCGAGGGGTTGCTCTCCCGCGGCGATCGGCGGGTCGGCCGGGTGATCGAGCGAGTATGGCGCGACGGTGGCCGGTTCGACGGCTGGAGCGAACACTTCCGCTACGACCGGTGGGTCGCGGCGTGTGCAGCCGAGTTAACGCCGCTGGGAGTGTCACTGGAGTGGTTCACTACCCGCGAACGCGGTTTCGACGAAGTTCTGCCCTGGGACCATGTGGATTCCGGCCTGGACCGGGACTGGCTATGGGACGACTGGCAGGATGCGCTGTCCGGCCGTGAGCAGGACGACTGCCGGTGGACTCCGTGCTTCGACTGTGGGGTCTGCCCCTCGCTGGGCACCGATATCCAGGTCGGGCCCAGTGGCCGGCAGCTGCTACCGCTGCGTCCGGTCGCTGCGGACAACGGCCACTGAGTCGGGTCGGACAGCGGCGTCGGGTCGGGTAGCGGCGGGTTGCGCGGTCACCGCCGTCAGCGCGTCGACGACGCCATGGCCGTAGAACGCCTCACCGGCGAACTCGGCGGATAAGGCATCGCGCTGCGCGCTGCGCGCTGGGCACGGCAGCGGCTCAGCCTGGTCGCGTAGCAGGGTGGCCAGCTGCTGCGGGCCAGCCTCGGGCCGGACTGAGGCGAGCAGCGCCGCCACCCCGGAGACATGCGGCGCCGCCATGGATGTGCCGCACAGGTAGCCGTACCCGCCAGGGACGGTGGACAGCACACATCCGCTGGAACTCACGCCCGACGGTTGCGCCCAGTCTCCTCCAGGGGCCGTCACTGCGACCACTCCCGACCCGTAGGAGCTGTACCCCGCCTTGACCCGCTGGGCGCCGATGGCTGATACCGCAACCACGCCGGGCAACTCAGCGGGCAACACGTTGCAGTGTTGATTCACCGGCCGCGGCCGGGGATCGGGCACATTGTCCGGGCTGCGCAGGTCCTGGCGGGGGTTGGCCAGATCCATCCGTTCGTTACCGGCGGCGGCGATGCTCAGGACACCATGGGCGGTGGCGTACTGGACCGCGCGCCGGACGGCTTCGTATGCCACCGCCTGACCCGATACGTCGGAGCAGGTCAACAGCCATGGATCCAGCGAGTAGCTGCTGTTGGCGATCCGCATTTGCTGCCGGGCGGCCCACATGAAGCCGCACACGGCGTACTCCGGGTAGATGAACCCGTCTTCGTCGACCGCCTTCACCGAAGCCAAGCGGACCCCGGGCGCCACCCCGGTGATGCCGCGCCCGTCGTCGGCCGCGGCGATCGTGCCGGCCACGTGCGTGCCGTGCGCAGACGTGCTCGGACTCCACGCGCTGCGCGACTGGTCCGGCTTGCCCGACAGGCAACCCGCTGATCGGGTGGGGTCGACTGCGGCGGCAAGGTCGGGGTGGGTCGCGTCTATGCCCGAGTCCAACACTCCGACCAGCACGTCGGGGCTGCCCCGGTTGATCGTCCGGGCCTGCGGAGCGTGGATGAGCGCCATATCCCACTGCTCCGCCGACCGGTCGGCACCCAGCGCTGGCGCGGCGTCGGGAACTCGGGCCGCGGTGCGCGGAACTATCGGACTGGCCAGCTCTGCCCGCTGTGGCGACGCCAGCGCCTCGGCCTGCGCGCTGTAGGCGCGATCGACGCCGAATCGAGCCCTGAATGTGGGCTCGGCGGAGGTGGCGACTCCCACCCCGATCTGCGGGTAGTAGGCCGTGGTCGTGCCGCAGGCGGCCCGGACCGATCGTGCCGCCTGCGGTGCGGATTCCTCGGCGTCGAACAGCACGACGTAGCGAAGCAGGTGGCCGGTTGGGGCACAGCCCGGCACTGCGGATGCCATGCCGGTGACGACCGAGAATGCCGGACCAGCCAAGGCGACCACGGCTGCCAGCACCGCGACGACTCGGAGGAGCCGGAGCAACACCCGCAAACCTCCGGGTGGGACAGGGCATGCGCCCGTGGAAAGGTCGCCGTGACCCTAGTAAGGGGCCCGCAGCGCGTCCCACACCGGGGTCGTGAGTGGCGTTGAGTGCTAGAACACTCTTACGCACTCACGGAGAGGTTTCGATGAGCCCTAACCCGTCCGCCGCACCGGTCTGCAAGGTGCGGCTGTGCTACGCCAAACGTGGCAAGCTGCGGTTCACCTCACATCGTGATGTCGCCAGGGCCTTCGAGCGGGCATTGCGGCGGGCCGGTCTGCCGATGGCGTACTCGCAGGGGTATCACCCGCATCCGAAAGTGTCCTGGCTAGGCGCGGCGCCCACCGGCGCGGCCAGTGAGGCGGAGTACGTCGAGATTGCGCTCGTGGAGCACCTCGATCCTGAGATGGTTCGGGCGCAGCTCGACGCGGCTCTGCCCGATGGGCTGGCCGTACTCGAGGGAGTGTTGGCGGGCCCTGGGGCACTGGCCGACCGGATCGATGCCAGCGCCTGGCGCATCGAGGTCCGCGGAGTGGACGCGGCGCAACTCCGCGAGGCGGTCGAGCTACTGCTCGCAGCCCAGACGGTGCTCGTCGAACGCGTCACCAAGGACGGCCTGCGGTCGCTCGACGCGCGGGCGGCGATCGCCTCATTGGCAGTGCAGGATGCTCCGACGGTGCTGCCTGAACCCGATCAGCTTGGTCGGTGTGGGATACTGATAGCGGTCGTGCGACAGGTCAGCCCTGCAGTACGGCCCGACGATGTGCTGAGCGCGCTCGGCGCCGTCGCCGGACTTCCGTCGTCGGTGCTCGTGAAAGCGATCCGGACTGCGCAAGGCCGGCTTGACGACGACGGGGGTCTCGTCGATCCGCTCGCTGCGGACCGGGCATCTGCCCGGACGGCTGTGGTTGGGAAAGCTTTGGCGCAGTCCGACGATGGGTGGCATCAGCTCGACGTCGCGGGACACACTGGTTGACCGCTCCGGACCGCGGAGCTGCCGGTGCTTGACAGGATTGCCGTCGCCGACCTCGGCGGCGGACGACGCGCAGAGCCCCTGCGCGGTCGCGTTCCCACCTGTGGGACGCGCCCGGGGGCTGGAGGAGTTGAATGGCGAACACGACAAAGCCCGCCGGAGGCATCGGCGGGCGGACAGACGCATCCGCGATCACCCCAAATGGCGGGGCTGATCTAGCAGTCTCGCTGCCGAGCAAGTTACGGGTGCATGCCTTGGCCAAGCTCCTTGCGGTCAGCAGCAAGGAGGTCATAGGCGCGCTGGCTGAGCTAGGCATCGTGGTAGGCAGCGCGCAGGCCAGCATCGACCGCGAGACGGCGATGCGGGCACTTGCGGTACTGCTGCCGGATCCCGAGCCGGAGCTAACGGAGATCGACGAGGTGGCGCAACAGAGTGCGCCGGAGACACCGTTGTTACCGGTGTTGACATCGCCCGCGCCGCCGGTGGTATTCAATTCGGCGGTACCGCCCGCGGTGTTCAACGCGGCTGTGCCGGTGTTCCTCTCGCCCACCCCGCAGCCCGCCGCAGCTGACGAGCCTGACCTCGACGACGAGAACGAGGAGAAGGACGATAGCGAGGACGAATCTGGTGCTGACGAGGTGGAGAACGACAGCGCCAGCCGTCGCCGTCGCCGGCGGGGTCGCCGTGGCCGAGGTCGCGGCAGAGCCGGCGGTGACGGTGACGGCGACGACGGCGCAGCCGAGCAGGGTGACAACGTCTCAGACGAACCGGATGAGCAAGACTCCTCGGACGGCTTGACCGAAGATGTAACCGCCGAAGAGCCCGGCGAGAGCGTGGCTCGCCGTCGCCGTCGGCGCAGACGCCGTCGAGACGGCGGTGACGAGGACGTCGTCCTTGGCGAAGATGATCCACCGGACACCGTCGTGCATGTCCGGGACAGCAAGAGCAGCCAGCCGGTTGAAGACGAGGTCCAGTCCATCCGGGGCTCGACCCGTCTGGAGGCCAAGCGGCAGCGTCGACGCGACGGTCGTGAGGCTGGCAGGCGGCGGGTGGCGATCCTGTCCGAGTCGGAATTCCTCGCCCGGCGCGAGGCCGTCGAGCGCACCATGGTGGTGCGGGAGCGCCCCGAGCGCATTCAGATCGCGGTGCTTGAGGACGACGTTCTGGTGGAGCACTTCGTCACCACGTCGGGCTCGGGGTCGCTGGTCGGCAACGTCTATCTCGGCAGGGTCCAAAACGTGTTGCCCTCGATGGAGGCGGCTTTCGTAGACATCGGCCGGGGCCGCAATGCGGTGCTCTACGCCGGCGAGGTGGACTGGGACGCCGCCGGGCTCGAGGGTAAAGCGCGCCGCATCGAGCAGGCGCTGTCGAGCGGCGACAGCGTTCTCGTGCAGGTCACGAAGGACCCAGTGGGCCACAAGGGCGCCCGGCTGACCACTCAGATCAGCCTGCCTGGCC
This sequence comes from Pseudonocardiales bacterium, assembly GCA_025465385.1. Taxonomy (GTDB): domain Bacteria; phylum Actinomycetota; class Actinomycetes; order Mycobacteriales; family Pseudonocardiaceae. The sequence continues at coordinate 614 of JAODNG010000035.1, read as the reverse complement.
GGTTTTTGGTGTACGTGCCGGATGGTCGGGCCACCGGGATCAGCCGCAAGCTGCCGGACACGGAGCGCAAGCGTCTCAAGGAAGTGCTCAAGCGGATCGTCCCCGAGGATGCCGGCGTGATCATCCGCACTGCCTCCGAAGGAGTCAGCGAGGAGGAGCTAGCCCGCGACGTCCGCCGGTTGCAGGCTCAGTGGGAGGTTATCCGGAACAAGTCGGATGCTTCCGCGGGCAATGCCCGCGGCAAGCTCACCGGGCCCGAGCTGCTTTACGAGGAGCCGGATCTGCTGGTGAAGGTGGTCCGGGATCTGTTCACCGAGGACTTCCGCGAGCTGGTTGTTCAGGGCGACGGGGCATGGGACACCGTCGAGGGTTACGTCAAGCATGTGGCCCCGGAGCTGATGCCTCGGGTGCGCAGGTACGCGGGTGTGGCCGACGTGTTCGCCGAGTTCCGGATCGACGAACAGATCACCAAGGCGCTGGACCGTAAGGTGTGGCTGCCGTCCGGCGGATACCTGGTCATCGATCGCACCGAGGCGATGACCGTGGTCGACGTCAACACCGGCAAGTTCACCGGGTCGGGTGGCAACCGAGAGGAGACCGTGACCCGCAACAAC
>JAODNG010000014.1 GCA_025465385.1 Pseudonocardiales bacterium | reverse complement strand
TGAGGATCGGCGTGTACCGGCCCCAGGTTGTGGTCTGACCGTGAGGATCTCCGGCGTGCCGCCCCAGGTCGTGGTCTGACCCGCAATGCAACTGGCTGATATGCCTTGGCTCTGATCTGTCGACCATAGCTTGGGGTGGTGCTCGCTGCCGCCGGACCGGGTGGGCGTGTCCCGATAGACCTCCGATCTGGTTAAGGAGTCAAGTTGCCGTTAGATCGGTGGTTGTTGTCGGTTGGCCGAAGGCCTTGATCGGGTCGTAGGTTTGGTTGGTGTGTAGGCAGTGGTAGAGCTGGCCGAGCATGCGATTGAACACGTGTCGTAGGGCGGCGGCGTGTTGGTCGCCGTGGGCTCGTCGGTGGTCGTAGTGGTCTTTGGGTGGTCCTGGTCGGGGCAGGGTGGCGAAGGACCAGAGGAATCCGGCTGATCCGCGAGTCGCGGAACAGATGCGTGATCTCCCGCCGTACCGGCCGGTGTCCACGATGCCCACCGCGCGGCGGGACCTATCCCTCGCGGTGCCGGACACGCTTGACGCGGAACTGCTCGGCGACCGGGTCCGCACCATCCTCGGCACCAAGGCCCGCGCGGTCGAAGAGGTCATCGTCCTGTCCGAGACCGCCTATATCGACCTGTCCGAACCCGTCCGGGCCCGACTCGGGATCAGCCCTGAACACAAGAACGTCCTGCTTCGACTCATCCTTCGCGATCTCGATCGCACCCTCAGTTCGGCACAGGCAACCGATTACGGGACTTGGTGTACGCGGGCCTATGTCGGCTCGGCCGACCAGTGGGCTTTTGACCCTCGGGAGTCTACGGCTGCGGCTCTCACCAAGGCAGCGTCACCACAGAGAACCCGGCAGGCGCACCAGTCGCGTCGGGGTGCGCCAACCGGCGCGACCGTAGGGTCGTAGTCGTTGTCCGCCGGTGTACCGAATGCTTCGCTGGCGACACCGAGCGTGGCTACCGGATCGATGGTTGTACAAGGTGCACTCGACAACCCGATAAACAACGAAGGTCTGCACCCCGCTGTGGTTGACACAGCTTGTGACTCTGTGCACCACAGTACAGCCAGCGAGAAGGCACGAAGCGCGTCGACAGCGTCAGCACGCACGGATAGCGGCATGAGCGCTCGACTCGCGGCAGAAGAGTGCACTCAACTCGGGCAATACAGGGCGGTCGGCGTCAGGTGCCAGAGACGACATAGGGGGCGAGGACATAGTCGGGGTGCTGTCGACCCTGCCCGTCACTTCGAGTCGAGCACGAACACCGGGATCTGTCTGTCGGTCTTCTTCTGGTACTCGGCGTAGGGCGGGTATGCCGCCACGGCCCGCTCCCACCACTCGGCCCGCTCAGCGCCCTCGACCTCGCGCGCGACGTAGTCCTTGGTCACGGCCCCGTCCTGCAGCGGGAACTCGGGGTAGGCCTTGATGTTGTGGTACCAAATCGGGTGCTCTGGGGCGCCGCCCTTGGACGCGACGACGGCGTACCTGCCGTCGTGCTCCACCCGCATGACCGGGGTGTAGCGCAGCTTGCCGGTCTTCGCGCCGCGCAGCGTCAGCACCACGATCGGCGACCCGAGCACCTCGATGCCCTCTGTGGTCCCGGTCTCAAGGATCTTGCTCGTCTGGGCCTGCACCCAATCCGTGGGGCTGAGTTCTACGGTCTCGTCTGCCACGTCCACGATCAACACGCCGCGCGCCACGGTCATTCCCGTCAGACGGTCGTGCGAGGGCTATTGAACCCGCGCTCGGCGGCGTGAGAGTGCGTTTCAGGGCGGTGTTGCGTTGGCCGAGTGCGGCAGACACTCGTCACCACGATCAAAGAATTACCTCACCAGCTGGAACGCCGACTGCAAATCCTTCGCTTGGACGCCGATGTCGATACAATTCTTGCAAGGTCCGCTGGGTCGAGTGACAGATCTACGCGCTTACGAGACGCTAGCGGGGGGTCAAGCGACGCCGCCTCCGATGAGGTGGCCGATGCCGAAGGTGACAATTACGGCCAGCGCTCCGAGGGTCAGCTGACGCAGTCCCGACCGGAGCAGTGGCCGACCGGTGAGCCGACCAACCACCATGCCTCCAGCGAGCAGCGCCACTCCTGCTACCGCCAGCGGGACAACCAGGGTGCGCAGGCCAAACAGGTACGGCAACAGTGGCAGGATCGCTCCGAGGGAGAACGCCACCAAAGAGGCTCCCCCGGCCAGCAGGGGCGAGGGTAACTCGTTGGGGTTGACGCCGAGCTCTTCTCGGGCGTGCAGCTGCAGGGCAAGTTCGGGATCCTCCGACACAGCGGCGGCCATACGGACCGCCGTATCGGGGTCTGCGCCATAGCTGCAGAAGCGGTCGGCCAGTTCTTCACGCTCGGCCTCGGGGAAGCGGGCGTGCATGTCCCGCTCGACGGCCACCTCGGCGGCCACCAGCTCGTTCTGGTTGGTCACCGACACATACTCCCCGGTGCCCATCGAGAACGCCCCAGCTACCAGGCCGGCCAGCCCGGTCAACACGATCGCCGAGGTCGCCACACCACCTCCACCGACCACAGCGATGAGCGCAGCGTTGGTGACCACCCGTAAACTGCTCCAAAGACGGTTGGTCGCAACCAGCCACCGGAGACGTCCCGGTGCCGATGGGCCCACCCAAGGTTCCATGCTCGGCTCTGATGCGAGTCCGCAGCGGCATCTGATGACACCGCTCTAGGTTCCCAGGGTGAGCCGTTTCCATCCACGACACTCGACTTCCTGGGCTGCATCGCTGACGTCCTTCAGGACAAGACCAACCCGCGCAACATCGACCTGTCCCACCTCGGCGACCTGCAAGCAGTCGCGCTCTATCACGACGACCGGCAGATTAGCCAGATCAATTACCGCGTGGCTCGGGCCGACAGCCCGTCCTCTATCATTCGAATCACCGTGCTGCCCGACCTTGGCGCGATCGGCACCGACATACAATCCCACGACGGTCGGTGACCGAACGCGACAGGTGAGCTTTGTCCCGGTTACCCCCTACAGTAAGAACTCCGCCGCTCAGGCCGTCACTCCGCAGAAAATGCTTCATTGTGGGAACCTGACGCAGCCGAGTGGTTCAAACAGACCGTCGCGCTGGAAAGCTTTCTCGATCTGACATCTCGGGCGCATGGAGGATCGACACTTACCCGATGCCTACGCCGTTCAGCTCACCGGCGTGTTGGTCCCGGCCCCGGTCAGGTGCGACAACGTGCCTATCAGTGATCAGCAAGTGTAGCTGTGGGGCGACTACGCGCTGGCCGCCGCCAGGGCGATAGTCGGGACGTCATTGAGCCTCCCCAGCGCTGTCTTGAGCGCGATCAGCGGCAGATGTGCGCGCCTGCCGCAGTCAAGATCGTCGGCTGAAGAGAGCGTTGGGAGTTATGGCACGTCAGGATCGGGGTGGTCGTTGAGAAACCGGGTGGCTGCGTCGTCGTCGATGAGCGAGTTGTCGACGAGCCAGTCGACCGCGCGG
>JAODNG010000008.1 GCA_025465385.1 Pseudonocardiales bacterium | reverse complement strand
GACGGGCCGTACGTCCAGCTGTGGCCACACCGCCACGGCACCGACGCGATGTTCTGCGCACTCCTGCGTCGCTAGATCTCGTTTCTATCTGCCGTCACAAGGTAGTAGTCGATGAGTCTGCGGTGGTATGCCTTCAGCCAGTTACGGCCCCATCCGTCTTTGAACTCGGTCTGCGCTATCCAGGCGTCGAAGCCTTGCCAGACATGCTCACCGATGCTTTCAACATGCACGTCGACAAAGCCAGCGGCGAGAAGATCCTGGCGAAAGGAATCGATCTCCGCGACGACGTCGATGCCGCTGTCGATCGTCTCGATCAAGCGGCGCAGTTCACCGGCGGCGGTTGCGTGGGTCATAAAGAAAGTTGCGACCGCGAGCCTTCCACCAGGCTTGAGCACCCGATGCGTCTCCGAGGCGAAAACGGCCAAGTCTTCGAAGTGTTGAGCAGCTTCCACCGAAAAACATTTGTCGAACGTCTCGCCTGCGTAAGGAAGCCTGAGCGCAGAGCCCTGTTGAAATATCAAGCGTTCAGGCTGGCGCGCGATCAACTCGGAGTTAACCCTGGTGGCACGGTCAATCTGATCCTGGGAGAGATCGAGGCCGTAAATGACACTGGGCCTGAATTCCCGAAGCGCGAGTACCGTGCCTACCGCTATGCCGCATCCCACTTCGAGTGCCACGTCGGTGGGATCGATTTCCAAGCGGCGAAGCACGGTGCGGTAGAGGTTGGCTTGGCTCTCAGTGCGCTCGTCGATACTGATCAGCCCAGGGATGAGGACCTGCCAATACCCGAAGTTGATGTAATTGCCCGAGAAGATTGCCATCGAGCTGAGATCGTCCGCACCGTACATTGCGGCTCGCCGTGAAGCACCGCTGTCACCCGGCAAAATTTTCCTCCCGCGCTGTCGGTCTCTGTGGTCGTGGACTCGACACGATGGACGTTTCTGCCGACAGAATGTTGGTAGCGTCGAGTTCACGACGGGACTGCGCCCGGTTGGCTGGCATGGTCGGCGAGGACAAGGCCTCCGGTAGGGCCGGCCAGTGAGCCGAGTGTGGCTGGGACGATGAATTCGTCGGCGGCGTGTTCGGGCAGGCCAGGATACCCGGCCAGTGCATCAAGGCAGGCGGCGCCTACCAGCGGGAAAAGCCCCGGCAGCTCAGCTACGCTGCCACCGATCACTATCCGTTGCGGTGCGATCGCGTAGACGATGTTGCGCAGCCCGGCGGCGAGGTAGGTGGCCTCGAGTTCGACGGCTGCCCTGAGCTCGTCGCCGTCGAGTTGCTCGGCTGGACGGCCCCAGCGGGCGGCGATCGCGGCACCACTGGCCATTCCCTCGAGGCAGTCGCCGTGAAACGGACAATGTCCGGCGAAGTCATCGCCGGAGTGGCGGGGCACGCTGAGATGCCCCATTTCGGGGTGCCCAAGCCCATGAAGGATCCGGCCCTCGACCACGGCTCCAACTCCGATGCCGGTGCCCACGGTCATGTACACGAATGTTTTCAGATCGCGAGCGGCGCCCCAGCGGCCTTCGGCCAGCGCGGCGGCGTTGACGTCAGTGTCGAACCCCACCGGCACGCCGAGCGTGCTGCGGACTGGTCCCACCATGTCGACGTCGGACCAGCCGGGCTTGGGAGTCTTCCTGATGAATCCGTATCGCGGATGAGATCGGCGCAACTCCAGCGGGCCGAACGAAGCGATGCCGATCGCGGCCAGCGGTCCCCCGACCGACACTTCGTGTTGGAAGAAAGCGAACACCTCGCCCAGCGTTTCAGTTGGCCTCCCAGTCGGGATCCGGGTCCGGGCCACGATGTGGTCAGGATCGGACCCGACCATGCAGATCACGTTCGTCCCGCCAGCCTCGACCGCCCCGAACCTCGCCAGCTTCATCCGGGAAAGCCCTCCGTCTACCCGAGCCCATCGGCGAGCGTACGTTGCTTCACGGACTTTAGTCGGTGTGAACGGCGCCAGGCCCACCCGGCAGCCGCCGCCGCGGCCCTGCGGCGGTAGGCCCCGTCATAACTTGGTGGACAAGCGTCGCAGCTTACGTATGCTCTTTAGACGCAGCCCCCCGCGCAGAGGCGGCAACCACGCGGAGGACGCGATGAATAGGGTCGTTGATCGCGATCACGCAGCCGCCATGGGCAAGGATGAATTCTTCGGCCAAGAAATGTACCTGGCGTCTGTCACGGGCTGGCCGCCGGAGAAGCTGACGCCGGAGGATCCGGTGCGCTCGCCCGCGGGCGCCCGCTTCGCGCTGTGGGCTACTGATCCCGCCGATGTCCGGCACATTCCCCCGCCACCAAGCGAGGGTGCGCTGTACGCCAGCACCGCGTTTTCCATGGTGAACAGCGGCAACCGCACGCTGCGGGTCCCCAAACGGTCGTGGAAGATCGATCTCACGCTAGGGGACGCGGGGAACGATCGCATAGCGGGAATGTCACACTTGAACTTCAAAGCCATGTACAACGACCCGTCGCAGATGCGAGAGGCGCTTGCCTGGCGGCTGTTCCACAAGGCAGGTGTACCGGCATCGCGACACACCTACACCAAGTTAGCAATCAACAATCGTTACCAGGGCTTGTTCTCGGTCATTGAGGAAGTCGATCGGCGGTACCTCAAGGACCGTTTCGGCGTCAATGATCGGGGCAACCTTTACAAGGCCGCCTGTGGCGATCTCGGCTGCGCGACCCTCGAGCACCGGGTGGGCGACAACGGCGACGATGACGGCCGCCAATACCGCGTCGCCAAGGGCCAACAGACCTATGTCCTGAAGACTAACGAGGACGACCTGCGCGCCAATAGCTATGACGACCTAGCGCAGTTGGTCCGGGTGGTGAACGGGATCGGTCTGTCCGGCGGAGATGGCCGTTTCGACACTGACGGTTACCGCGAATCTGTCGAGCAGATCATGAATGTGCGGTGCTTCTTGCGTTGGGCTAGTACGAATTTGCTGATCGGTAGCTGGGACAATTATTTCGCCACACCGTCGAACTTCTTTCTCTACAACTCCGGCCGCAGCGGCGGGGAGCGTGACTTCGTGGAGTCAGCCTACTTCACCCTTCTGCCGTGGGACTACGACAACAGCTTTGGTATCGATTATTTCGGTACGAGATGGCAATACACTGATGTCGTGGACTGGCCGAGCAATACCAGGAATTACTACCACAACAATAATCGACCGGGCGAGACCTCCCGCATACCGCTGGTGCAGAACATACTTCGCAATCGTGAGTTCGTGCGGTATTACCTTGACCACCTCGAGCACCTGCTCGATACGGATTTCAACCCGGACGCAGTCGCCGCGCAGATCGGCGCCGACGGTGGTGGCCTGTGGGATCGGGTCCGCCAGCCGGCCTACCTGGAGTCGGACACACCGGACGGGCCGCCGTTCACCGGCCGGCAGTTCAGCAACGACGAGGTCTACCTCACTGCTTGCCGGCAGAACGAGCGCAACCGCGGCGGCTCCCACGTCGAGGGGATCTACCACTACGTTCGGATGCGCTACGACAGGGCCCGTCAGCAGCTTGTTGACCTACGCCGGTTGCACCCGCGTAGCTCGAGCGGCGCAGAGTTTCCTGGAACCGTCGAGGCGTTGCCGACCGGATCTGAGCATCCAGAGTGAGCCACGACGGCGGTGAGCTGCACCTGGTCCGGGAAGCCAAGGTGGCCGATCTCCTGGTCGGCCTGGACCAGCCCCGGCTGGAGGCCAGTGGGGTGTTGGTCAAGGACGGGTTGTGCCATGTCGTTTTCGACAATCTGCCCTATCTGGGGCTGTTCGATGAGCGGATGTCGCCGGGAAACGGCGAGCACGGGTTCGTGGAGCTGGTCGGCGGGCATGGCAGGGATTACGAGGACATTGCCTTCGACCGCGCCGCACGCCGCTTCTACATTCTGATCGAAGCCCAATCCTACGGCTCACAGTTCATGGCCACCGTGGAGGAGTACGACGAGGACTTCCACCTGGTCTCCAGCAAGCCGCTGGATTTTCCGCTCGATCGACCGAACAAGGGAATCGAAGGGCTTAGCTGCGTCC
>JAODNG010000006.1 GCA_025465385.1 Pseudonocardiales bacterium | reverse complement strand
AGCCTCGCGGGCACCTCGTTCTGCTCCGCACTCTTGGTGAGGTCGACAAGCTCGCTGCTGGCCTGTGCAAAACCGGCTTAGCCGGCGTGTGCCGGTTGCAGAAACCGGTCTTCGCCGGTCAGCAAGTAACCGCGGGTTCCTGTTTCGATATCGACTAGGAGTCGCTCGACCCGATTTGCGGCGGCCAGCACCTCCTGGGAGTGTAGAGCCAACTGAGCCGAGTTCCGCTGATCACGGATCGCCAGCAGCAACACGGCGAATGCGGCGCTCGTCAGCAGCGCGAGCAGCGCGCTAGCGATGACCATACGGCGGGTCAGGCCGCCGCGCACGGTGGCTTACCTCCTGAGCTGTGCGACATGTGACCACCCCACCGCATGCGCCCAACCGCTATGTTTGCGGAGGGGAGCCACGGCTCGATGCGGCCGGCGACGTGATCCAACTTGATCACAGTCCAGCCTGTTCGCGTGAGGGCCTCGCGCACCGCTGACGCCCGCCAGTAGGTGAAGTGACGGGGTAGTCCGAGCTTCGCGTCGCTCCACGCGGCTCCGTCGCCCTCCTCGACCGTGAACACCAGCACCCCGTCGTTAACGATCGCCCGGCGGGTGCGCTGCAGCACATCTTCGAATCGTCGCGGCTCAGGTGCAGCAACAGTGCGTCGGCCAGCACAGCGTCATACGGGCCGGCGAGCTCGTCGGTACAGACGTCGAGTCGCCGTGCCTCGTGACCGGCGGTGCGCATCATCTCGACGAATGCGGGCGCGGCATCTGTCCGTGTGACGCGCAGCCCGTGGTCTTCGAGGTAGGTGGTGTCCCAGCCGGGGCCGCTGCCGAGCTCCAGAACGTGCCGTGTACCGACCAGCTCCGCCAGTCGATCGAGGAACGCGATCAGCGCGCCGCTCGGCGACGCTGGGACTTGGTTCACGTATCGCTGCGCCGCAGCCTCATAGGTGGCAAGCGTGACATCACCGGGGTGGGTCATCGCCATGACTCGACAACCTGCGCGTCCCCTGAACTAAAAACGCTGGGTGGCCGCACCGCGTCATCATCTCACCAGCACATACCATTTTTGAGTCCATCACCATCCGATAGCTGAACGGTCTGCGGCACCTCAACGACGACCTGGCATGATAGTCAACGGGGTTCATCCGCGTTCCTTTGCGAGTGTGGGGGCCCGCTGGAAGGGGTGCGTCGGGGCGCCGACATCATGGTCGTTCATGGCCCTCCCGAGATTTCTCGCGAAGCAGTTTGCCTTACCGCACGGCCTGCTCGGTGGGCTCGTTGGCCAACTAATGGCGCGGATCAACGAGCCGACGACTGCGGCGCTGATCGACCGCCTGGCTCCCGCACTTGACGAAGCGGAGGCCGTCCTGGAGATCGAGTACGGGCCTGGGTTGGGATCGCCTTGGTTACGCAGCGGCTTCGGGCGGCCGGACGCGTGTCTGGGATCGACCCGTCCGCAGTGATGTTCTCCCAGGCCAGCGGCCGGGTCCGCCGCTACGCCGAGCGTGTTGAGTTGCGCCAAGGCGTCGCGGAGTCCCTAACGTGGCCTGATCACACGTTCGATGCGGCCTTCTCCGCGAACAGTGCCCAGCTGTGGCCCCAGCTTGAGCAGGCCGTACGTGAGACGGCACGGGTTCTCAAACCGTCCGGGCAACTTGGCCTCGCCTTACACCAGCGGACGGTACGGCCGGACGGGACCTTCGTCGATAAGGCGTTCTTCGAAGCGCTGGACCGGACCCTGATCGCGGTTGGGTATCAGAACCTCCGCGCCGAGCAGGCGCCTGTCCGCGGTGGCTACGCGACCTTCGTCGTCGCGACCGCACCCGATCGATAGTCACCTCACGGATCCGCTACTGGGACACGGCGATCGGCATCCGACACATCGGCGGGCTCCCACCTGAAGGTCATCGTGACGCAGCCTGACGATCGGGAGCGCGCTTAGATCGGCGTGACCTCAGCGGCTGCAAGCCACCGCATAGTTATGCAGGCTGAGTCGATGGGCGCGATTTTCTCTCATGGCTGAGCGCGCGCTGAACGCCGGACATGAGCGGCTACGTATGCGTCGTGGACGTGCCGGCGATGTCCATCTCCGGTGGAGATGCTCGGCCAGGTGGTCAGGTCTTGGGCTGGGTGGCTAGGTATCCCCGGGGCGGCATGGCTGCCCGTCGACGCGCAGGCGACGTTTCTCAGTGTTCACGGGCGTGTGCCGGGTTGTTGGCTGTCAGGGGTTTCGGCGTTGATGCGCTCGCTTTGCGGCTAAGTGCAATCGGCGCCCGATACGCGACCGCATCGTCGGTGCCGCTGCGGCGCGTCCGCGCGGCCCACCGTGGTAAGCGCGCCACTGTTGGGCCGTCAGGGCCAGACGACAGCAACCCTCTGGCCTGGGATCCATGGCTGACCAGGCAAAATCCGCCACCGTGCACACCGAGACCGTGACGGCGGAGCGTACCTCCAGCCATGAAGTGCAGGGGCCTCAATGCGCCGAGGACCCCTCTACCGCACACCGCAACCATCCGGTGGGACGGGCAGCTGGGTGAGTCACTTTGTGGTTCACATGCCACCAGAAATGCAACCACCGGCGTCCACGCTGGACCAGGAAGTGATCACTATCTCGGCGTTTGTGCTGGTAGAGGGCGGAAGCGGAGGGATTCGAACCCCCGGTGCCTTTCGGCACGCTCGCTTTCAAGGTCGTCAACCCAGCGATCAGCGATGACCACCCCAGCAGTATGGGCAGGTCGTAGGCGCGGGCGTGACCGCTCCCGGGCCTTGCTGACCGCGGGCGAATGCAACCACAAATGCAACCACTGCGGTTGCGCACACCGGGATGCCCGTCCCCCGCCGGTGCCAGCAAGAGCAGGGTGTGTCTGACGGGCCCTCGGCCACTACGCACACGTCCTCCAGCAGCGGAAACTCTTGCTGGTGGGGTTACTCACCGGTAGCGACGCCCGCGGATTAAAAATTTGCTGTTCTGAGTGTCGTATAGTGCCGGGTAATGATGGTTAGAGCCGGTAAATGCACGTCAGGGGCCATTCTTGCTGCTTTCGAGTGTCGCCCAGTGCCGGGCAGCGCCGGGTTCGCACGAAACTGCGGAGCCCGATATGAGCCCGCTGTTGGTTGTTGGTCACTGGCTACGCCACGTGGACTCTACTCTAGACCTCAAAAGCGAGGCCCCCAGTTATCGTGATCTTACTGCACCCGTTCGAGTCTTCGAGAGAAGCGACTCCTTGCCGTTGACCTTCCCGCTTCAGTGGTTGCACCGCATATTTTAGCCCGCCCAGGGCCCAGGGTGATCGTTGTTGGACGCCTCAACCTGTGACTGGGATCTGTTGGAGTCCGAGATGGCGTCCGCTCATGCCGATGAGCGGATGGTGGTGAATCATCCGACGCGAGTGGGTCGGCATTCGGCTGCCTTCGACGCCGAGCACAGCGCTGGACGGCAACGCCAGCCACGACAGCGCCGACAAGATGCTGACCAGCGCCCAACCCC
>JAODNG010000001.1 GCA_025465385.1 Pseudonocardiales bacterium | reverse complement strand
GCCTGCCGGCCTCCGCGCGGCATCGTGCTGGTCGCTGGGATTGACCAGATACAAGCACTCGGGCTTGTTGTCCTCACCGAGCTCGGCTAGGACACCGCGTACCTGAGCCGCATGTACGTGCGACCCGAGAACAGGAATTGGGGACATGGCCGTCAGTTGCGTGGCTGCATCATGTTGGTGTGACAGCGACGCGCGGCGTAGTCCTCGTCTCCGGTGCTCCTGGCGCGGGCAAGACGACGGTTGCCGTTCCACTCGCCGCGGCTTTGGGGCTGCCACTGCTGTCCAAGGATCAGATCAAAGAGACGATCTTTGACGCCCTGGACTTCACCGATGGCGACCTTGCGGCATCACGCCGCGCCAGCGCGGCGGCCATGCAGCTGCTATGGACACTCGCTGAGACATTCCCCTCAGTAGTACTCGAGGCGAACTTCCGGCCCCACAGCGACTACGAGCGATCTCGAATCAAATCGCTCCACGCGCGGCTGATCGAAGTCTATTGCGTCTGCCCGCCGGCCGTAGCTGCCGAGCGATACGCGAGCCGGGCCGCCTCGGTGACTCACCACCGGGCGCACGTCTTGTCACACCTGTCTGATGACCTGCTCAAAGAGTTCGATCAGCCCCTCGGAGTGGGGCACCTGATTCGGGTGGACACCACCAAACCTGTCGACATGGCGGCCTTGGCGACAACGATTCAGGCCCTGGTCAACGGAACCGGTGCGGTAAGCCACGCTGTCGGCGGGCACCGTCGATCCCCATGAGGATCGCTGGGGTGACTCGGGATAGATCTTTTCTCAGCGGGATGTCCAGCTCGGGCAACTGTCGGCCAGCCGGGGCCGGGAACAAGGGCGGCGCACTGGCCGTTACACCAATCAGTTAGGTTGAGCGGGCTCCACTCAAGTTCGCTTGAGTCAGTTCAAGTCAAGTTCGAAAGGGTTGCTCACATGGCTCGTGCGGTCGGTATCGACCTAGGGACCACCAACTCCGTCGTGGCCGTCCTCGAGGGCGGCGAACCCACGGTGGTGGCGAACTCGGAGGGCTCGCGGACGACGCCGTCGGTGGTCGCCTTCGCCAAGAACGGCGAGGTACTCGTCGGCCAGTCCGCCAAGAACCAGGCGGTCACCAACGTGGATCGCACCATCCGGTCGGTCAAGCGGCACATGGGGACCGACTGGTCGACCACGGTCGACGGCAAGAAGTACACCGCGCAGGAGATCAGCGCGCGAGTGTTGATGAAGCTCAAGCGCGATGCCGAGGCCTACCTCGGTGAGGACGTGACCGATGCGGTGATCACCGTGCCGGCCTACTTCGAGGATGCGCAGCGCCAGGCCACCAAGGAGGCCGGTCAGATCGCTGGCCTCAACGTGCTGCGGATCGTCAACGAGCCCACCGCGGCCGCGCTGGCCTACGGCTTGGACAAGGGCGAGAAAGAGCAGACCATCCTGGTGTTCGACCTCGGGGGTGGCACGTTCGACGTGTCGCTGCTGGAGATCGCCGAAGGAGTGGTCGAGGTCAAGGCCACCTCCGGGGACAACCACCTCGGTGGGGATGACTGGGATCAGCGGATCATCGACTGGCTGGTCGACAAGTTCCGCGCGTCGCACGGCATCGACCTGAAGAAGGACAAGATGGCCCTGCAGCGGCTGCGCGAGGCCGCAGAGAAGGCCAAGATCGAGCTGTCCAGCCAGTCCACCGCGACGATCAACCTGCCCTACATCACCGTCGACTCCGACAAGAACCCGCTGTTCCTCGACGAGACACTCTCGCGGGCGGAGTTCCAGCGGATCACCGCGGACCTGCTGGACCGGTGCCGTGCCCCGTTCCGCAACGTGATCAAGGACGCTGGTATCTCGGTCGGGCAGATGGACCATGTGGTGCTGGTCGGCGGCTCCACCCGGATGCCGGCGGTGCACGACCTGGTCAAGGAGCTCACCGGCGGCAAGGAGCCGAACAAGGGCGTCAACCCCGACGAGGTCGTGGCGGTCGGTGCCGCGCTGCAAGCCGGCGTGCTCAAGGGCGAGGTTAAGGACGTCCTGCTGCTCGATGTCACCCCGCTGTCGCTGGGCATCGAGACCAAGGGCGGCGTGATGACCAAGCTTATCGAGCGCAACACGACCATTCCTACCAAGCGCTCCGAGACCTTCACCACGGCCGACGACAACCAGCCGTCGGTGCAGATCCAGGTATTCCAGGGCGAGCGGGAGATCGCGGCCTACAACAAGAAGCTCGGCATGTTCGAGCTGACCGGCCTGCCACCGGCGCCACGCGGCGTGCCGCAGATCGAGGTCACCTTCGACATCGACGCCAACGGCATCGTCAACGTCTCAGCTAAGGACATGGGCACTGGCAAGTCCCAGGCCATGACCATCACCGGTGGGTCCGCCCTGCCCAAGGACGACATCGACCGGATGATGCGCGACGCCGAGGAGCACGCCGAGGAGGACCGCAAGCGCCGCGAGGAGGCCGAGACTCGCAACCAGGCCGAGTCGCTGGTCTACCAGACCGAGAAGTTCAGATCGGAAGAGCA
>JAODNG010000594.1 GCA_025465385.1 Pseudonocardiales bacterium | reverse complement strand
ACGGTGTGGGGACTCACCGGTGTCGCAGTCGGGTTGGCTGCGACCGCCCTGGTGCTCGACGTCACACCCGCAGCGTGGGCCGGCCGGGCAGCGGCGTTGCCCCTGCTCATTGCAGGAATCGGCGGCGGCGCGGTGATCTCGCCGAACATCACTCTGACCCTGGAATGTGTGCCATCACGGATGGGCGGGGCCGCGGCTGGAGCTCTGCAGACCGGGCAGCGGATCGGATCGGCGGTCGGGACGGCCACTCTGGCGGCGGTGTTCTACGGCGTGGTGTCGCACAGCGGCCACTACCGCAGCGCCATCGGCGCGGCGTTGCTCACTGGGACGGGATTCGTGTGTCTGGCGCTGCTCGTGGCTGTGCTGGAGCTCCGGCTTCGGCGCCGTCGGGCGTTGCGGGCTGAACCGGATCAGGCCAGCGTGGCGCAGGCCGACGTGCACCGGGCGTAACCTCCGTGCGTTATGGGGACCGAGGGGGAGCAGCGTCGATTGCGTCCGCACCTGATCGTGTGCGGCGACACCCCGCTCGCTTACCGTCTCGTCGAGGAACTCGTTACTCGGATCGGTGACGAGGTGACGGTGATCCTCCCCTCGGCGAAGCGCAAGCAAGGACCCCGGATTGCGGCGCTGTCAAAGGTGCGTGTCATCGAGGCGGCTGAGTTGGACGAGGGGGCTTTCCGGGCGGCCCGGGTGGAACAGGCCCGTGCAGTTGCGTTAGTCAGCCAGGACGACGTCAGCAACATTCACGCCGCACTGCGGGTGCAGGAACTGAACAGCGATTTGCAGCTGGTGATCCGGTTTTTCAACATGAGCCTCGGTCATCGGATCCGGGACCTGATTCCTGGCTGCGATGTGCTTTCTGATGCAGCTACGGCTGCCCCGTCCTTTGTGGCGGGGGCCTTGGGGGAACTGGCACCCAGCTATGTGCGGCTACCAGGCCGGACCCTCTACGTCGCCCGGCGCAGAGATGTGGCGGCGGATCGGGTGATCTGTGCGCTGGCCGACACCAGCGGTCCGGGGCAGCCCGAACTGCTGCCGACCGACCAGAGCAGGGCGGATCTGGTGCTCGCGTTGGCCGACGGCCGGGCCGTGCTGGGTGGTCCCACCACGCAGCGCCGCCGCGCGCGGCACATGATACGGACCCTGTCGTGGCGGATCGCCGCGTCGTTCAACCGCAAGCTCATGATCGCTACCGTGGGATTGTTCGTTTTGCTGGCGCTCGGCACGGTGCTGTTCGCCAGCGTGGGCGGCGTCTCGTGGGGTAACGCGCTGTATTTCACCCTGCTCGACGCCGCTGGTGCGGCGCAGCCCGACCCGAATCTGAACGCCATCAGCAAGATCACCCAGACGATGGTCACAATCGTCGGAATCTCGATCATCCCGGTGGTGACCGCCACCGTGGTCGACGCCGTGGTGAGCTCTCGGCTGTCTACCGCCCTGGGTAGGCCGCGCCCGATCGCCGGGCATGTGGTGGTCCTCGGGCTGGGCAACGTCGGCGCCCGGGTAGTGGGGTTGTTGCATGACCTGGGCGTGCCGGTGGTGTGTGTGGAAAGTGACGAGAACGCCAGGGGAGTGCCGCTGGCGAGGCGGACCGGGGTGCCGATCGTGTTCGGTGATGCCAGCCGAGAGGACACCCTGCGGACCGCCTACCTCAGCACCAGCCGGGCCTTGGTCGCCGTGACCAACAACGACATCGTCAATCTTGAGGCCGCCCTGCATGGACGCGCGATGAACGCAGATCTGCGCGTCGTGCTGCGTCTGTTCGACAGTGACCTTGCCGAACGGGTCGGGCGTAGATTCGGCATCGCGATCTCTCGAAGCGTGTCCTACCTGGCTGCTCCGGCGTTCGCCGCCGCGATGTTGGGCCGCCGGGTCCTCGGCACGATCCCGGTTGGCCGCCGGGTTCTGCTCATTGCCGAGGTGCCCATCCAGGCGGGTTCAAAACTTGACGGCGTGGCCAGTCACACCGTGAACTCCCCACGTGAGGTTAAGGTGATCGCGATCCACCGGCACGCCATGGGCACCTTCCAGCTACCAGCCCCCCGAGACCACCTCCTTGCCACCGGTGACCGGTTGGTCATCCTGGCGACGCGCTCGGGACTGGGCAGCGTCCTGGACCGCAGTGTTGCACCAAGCATGCACTCATGACCGGCCGTTATGAGCGGTGAGCTGCTTGCGGTCCTCCTGTCGCAACAATCCCCACGCGAGTAGCTGGCGACCCAACTGGTTGATGTTGTCGCGGCCACCGATTCCGGTGACGCCGAGCTCTTGCAGCTTCTTGCACCACCTACCCACGCAGTCTTCGACAGCCCGCTCAGTGACCGGCCGGTCGTGTGGCCGTGCCGTGGAGGCGTACTCGGCGGCCTCGCGGTTGCCGACCGCGTCGCCTGGGTCGGGCAGTGCCAGGAACTTGGCCGCAAGCAGCGACCTCTCGTGATTGGTGGGCTCGCGCAGCGGGACGGTGTTGGGCTCGTCGGGTTCTGGGAGGTCTACTATTGGGGCCCGGCTACCGCTGATACTGATCGAGAACAGGTAGCGCCCCGACGGTGCGCCGACCCTGATCGCCAGGCCTGGCGGGCTGACTGCCCATCGTGAGTGCGAATCCGATGCGGTATGTGGCGGTAGCGGGTTGGCGACTCCTCGCACGATCACATCGAAGGGACGGCTGCCGCTGTCGTTATAAACCACCCACAGCCCTCCGCTGTATCGAATGGAGCCCACGTGGCGGGAGAGGTGCAAGTCAGGCCCGCCATCGACACTGTCATGGCCGAACCGCAACGTACGGTCATGACCGCGCCCGAAGGTGAAAGGCGGATTGCCGGGGCGTAGCCCTGCCACCTGGCGGCCCTGAAAAAGGACCACCAGCCCGCTGGACGGCCGCGGCGCCACCATCGCCTCACGTTAATGCCGCACTGCCGGGATTGACCACCTGCGATGAGGGCTGCCCTCTAGCTACAGATGGTGGGATGGCGCTCTACTGGTCAACGGAGGGTGTGAAGAACGGGGAGATCTCACGTGCAGTCGAGCCTGCAGAGCGTCGGGGCCAGACGAGCACCGCTAGGCCAGGTCGTCCGGCGAGTCCGCTACAGCGGCTGGGGCACCATGCCCGGCAAGCTCCGGGTGGCTCAGGTCGTTCTCGTGATGGGGGTTGCGCTTGCCGGCGCCGTCGCGGTCTACGCCGCGATCGTCCAGGTGAACACCACCGTCGATATCGCCGAGCACATCGAACCGCTCAATCACAATGTCCCCACGCTGTACCGGTCGCCGGCCGATGCGGACGCCACGGTGGCGGCTGGG
>JAODNG010000592.1 GCA_025465385.1 Pseudonocardiales bacterium | reverse complement strand
ACTGTGCTGCGTAGGGCCAACCCGAAGCCCCGCCTGGACAGGGCGGATCGAGCGGTGTTCGCCGCGCTCGTCCGTTGTCTACCTACGATGTTGCGGGCGCATCGATTGGTCACACCGGGCACGATCTTGCGCTGGCATCGTCGCTTGGTCGCCAAGAAGTGGACCTATCCGCATCGCGTTGGGCGACCGCCCGTCGATGACACGGTGGCATCGTTGATCGAGCGCATGGCCCGAGAGAATCACCGCTGAGGATACAGAGAATTCAGGGCGAGTTACTCAAGCTCGGTCACCAAGTGGGAGCGTCCACCTGTGGGGTACCAGAACTGGGCCACCTCGCGTGACCTGGTCTTTAGGCGGCTGGTTCGTATTGTCAACGGCACCCGAAAACTGACCCCCTGGCGGCAGTTGAATTTTGACCCCCTGCATGTGAGTTGATCTCTCTACTCGTCGGTGGCCGCGGCTGCGGGGACGCGACCGAGGTCGCGGTCTTTGAGCCGGTAGCTGTCGCCTTTAAGGGCGATGACCTCGGCGTGGTGGACCAGGCGGTCGATCATGGCTGCGGCGACGACGTCGTCACCGAAGACCTCACCCCAGCGGCCGAAGACTTTGTTGCTGGTGACGATCAAACTCGCTCTCTCGTAGCGGGAGGAGACCAGTTGAAAGAAGAGGTTGGCGGCCTCGGCTTCGAAGGGGATATAGCCCACTTCGTCGATGACCAGCAGCGGGTAGCGGCCCAGCCGGGCCAGTTCGGTCTGCAGAGTTCCGGCGTGATGGGCGGCGGCGAGGCGGTCGACCCATTGGGCGGCGGTGGCGAAGTGGACTCGGTGCCCGGCCTGGCAGGCGCGGATGGCCAGCCCAATGGCCAGGTGGGTCTTGCCGGTGCCTGGTGGGCCGAGGAAGACCACGTTGTCCTTGGCTGCCACGAAGTCGAGTGTGCCGAGGTGGGCGATGGTGTCGCGTTTTAGGCCGCGGGCGTGGTCGAAGTCGAATTCCTCCAGGCTCTTGCGGGCGGGGAACCGGGCGGCGCGGATGCGGCCCTCACCGCCGTGGGACTCCCGCGCGGAGACCTCGCGTTGCAGGCAGGCGATAAGGAACTCCTCGTGGGTCCAGGACTCGGCCCGGGCTCGCTGGGCGAGCCGGTCGACGGACTCGCGAAGCGTCGGTGCCTTCAGCGCCCGGGTCAAAAATGCGACCTCAGCGGCCAGGTCTCGGGCGGTGGTGTTGGTTGCCATCAGGCCACCCCACCTTCAACACCCTCGATGCCGTCGAGGCCCAGGGCGGTGTCGTAGTCGGCCAGGCAGCGGATTTCGACCTCGGGTTCAGCGGCGGGCCGGACCAGGGCGATCCGGTCGCGGCGCAGCGTCGTGGCCGCGGCGACGTGCTCGGGGTCGGACACGGTCTGGTGTTTGGCCCACAGCCGGTCGTGGTCGGCGACGACCCGTCCGTCGCAGTGCACCCGGACCCGCGTCAGGTCAGCGACGATCTCGACCCGTCGGCCGATCACCGCCGGGTGCACCGAAGAGTCGTTGGAGTCCAGGCGGATGTAGTGGTCCCGGGCAAGCCGGGTCGACGCGCGCCACCCGGTCACCGGAGCCACCGGCGGCACCGACAGCATCGCCGCCCGGTCCGCGGTGATCCGGTCGATGGGGGCGCAGCCCAACGCCCGGCGGACCCGCCGGTTGGCCGTGGCCAGCCACCCGGCGAGCTGGGTGTTGAAATCCGCTGGCGAGCTAAACGTCCGGCCAGGCAAAAACGAGCGCTCCAAGTAGTCGTGCGCTCGCTCGATGAGTCCCTTCGCTTCGGGGTCGCCAGGTCGACAGATCAGCACCTTCGCCCCCAGCGTCCCGCGGAACCCCTGGCAGTCGGTGGTGAGTTCGCTGCGCCCGCCGCACCACCGCCCGATCGCGCCCTCGCCATCCCAGACCAGCACCCGCGGGACCGCGCCCAGTGCGGCGAGATGCCCCCACCAGCCGGCGAACAGGTCCGCCGCGGTGCGAGTCGGGATCAGCACCGCGGACAGCCACCGGGAGTAACCGGTGATCATGGTCAGCACCGGTAGCAGCGTCGCGGTACGGGACTGCCCAAACCCCACCGGTATCTCGATGTCGGGAAACCAGAAGTCGCACTGGGCGATCTCCCCCGCCACATAGCTCGTGCGGCTGGCCGGATCCGGCGGCAGATACACCGGCCGCAGCTCCGCGACCCGACCGCTGAGCACCCGGATCGACCGCGACCACCCGATCCGCTCCGCGATCACCGTCGCCGGCATCGTCGGCCACGCCGCCAACAACTCCCGGATCTGCGCCTCGACCTCGTCCACGATCGACCCCGAACCCACCCGCACATAACGCGGCGGCCCCTCCGAAGCCAACGCCGCCTTCACAGTGTTTTTCGAACACCCCATCACCCGCGCGATCACCTTGATCGGCATCTCCTCCGCCCGATGCAACCGGCGGATCTCAGCCCAGTCCTCCACGCACAACACCCCTTCGTCCTCCCCAGCTCGGTGCGAGCCAGGATCGCGGCGCAGGGGGTCAAAATTCGGGATCTGGCCCACTTTCCGTGATCGAGTTGGCCCTGTCGTCATGCGGTGAGCAGGATGCGTTTGCGGAGCAGGTCGAATTTGGCGCGGCCGTACATCTGTCTTTTGATCATGATGCGGTTGACGGTGCCTTCGACGGTCCCTGAGCTGTGGGAGAGTGTTAGTCCGTTGCGGACTGCGTGGTAGTCGCGCTTGAGTCCGGTGACGAAGCGGTGCAGGTGGGGCAGGTCGTCGGTGTCGACGCTTGCCATCCAGGAGTCGAGGCGATCACCGTGGCGGCCGGTGAGCATCTCGGCGAACGTGTTGACGTGGGTTGCGGTGGC
>JAODNG010000588.1 GCA_025465385.1 Pseudonocardiales bacterium | reverse complement strand
GCGTGTCGTATACGTGGTTAGCCACCGCGGCCTTCATTACGATCACGCTCATGCTGTGCGCCACCACGTCATGCATTTCTCTGGCGATCCGCAATCTCTCCTCGGAGACAGCCTTCTGCTCACGGTGTTCGGCGATCTGACCGGCGTACTCGCGGCGCGCGCGGACGCTGCAGCCGAACGTCCAGCCTGCGCCGATTGCGAACCACGACGAACTTAGCGAGGACAGCACATCGTTATTGACCGACTTTATGTTCGGTGCCACGAGGAGGAAGTGTGGATCCAGCACGGTCGCCGCGAGCACTGCTGCCAGCGCGACGCCCAGTATCGCAGCACCGAGCGCGACGGCCGAGCGCCGCGGCCCCAGCGACAGCGCGACCGAATAGAGGGCCACCGCGACGGCCAGCACGATTGCCGCGGCCGGCATGCCCAGCAACACTGCGAGGATCGTCGCGGCGAGAACGACGCCGAACACCGGGATGGGCCTGAGCCTGCGGACCGTCAGCGGAACGCTGACCGCAAGTGCCAGCAGCCACACCACCACAACCGTCCCGCTGGTAAGGCCGACGGCAGCGTAGAGGGTCGCGTTGACGGTGAGGAACGCAATCCACGCCGCCAGCAGTACGTCCAGCGCGACGAGCAGCCACGGGCGCTGTAGAAACCGTGGCGACAACACGCCGGAATCAACCCCAGCGGGTTCGGTCACAGGAGCCACGGTAGCCGCAATCTCCGGATCAGCGGATCGGATCAGGGTCCGATCCCCAAGCCCGGACCTTACTCCGATGTGCGCGCGCCCCGCACGCGTCAGCATTGCCAGCATGATCGAGGTGCGCGAACTGACCAAAGACTACGGCCACGAGCGTGCAGTGAACCGGCTGTCGTTCACCGCCTGCCCTGGTGCGGTGACCGGCGTCCTCGGCGCGAACGGTGCCGGAAAGTCGACGACGATGCGCCTCATCCTCGGCCTGGACGCCCCGACGTCGGGCACAGCGCTGGTGAACGGGCAGCGCTGCGCGACCATCGAGCGGCCGATGCATACGGTGGGGGCGCTACTCGACACCGACACAATGCATGGTGGACGCAGCGCGGCGGACCACCTTCGGTGCCTCGCGGAAGATAATGGTATCGGTCGGCTGCGGGTGGCCGAGGTGCTCGACGAGGTCGGGCTTTCAGCGGTGACCGAAAAGCGGATCGGCGATTTCTCCTCCGGCATGCGGCAGCGGCTTGGGGTCGCCGGCGCTCTGCTCGGCGACCCCGGTGTCCTGCTGTTCGACGAGCCGATGAACGGTCTGGACCAGGAGGGCATCCGGTGGCTCCGCGGTCTCATGAGGTCGCTGGCTGGTCAGGGCCGGACGGTTCTGGTGACCAGCAAGCACATGAGTGAGATGGCGTTGACAGCTGACAAGATGCTCGTCATCCGGCGGGGCGAACTGATCACCGAGACCTCTACCCGGGAGCTGACCGAGCGTCTTCGGCGCGACGTGTTCGTGCGCTCCCCTCGCAGCGGTGGGCTAACCAGGGTGCTGACCGGCATGGGCGCGACGGTGCGCGCCGAACCTGGCGGTGGTCTGTTGGTCACCGGCTTGGACGCATGGCGGATCGCGTCGGCCGCCGCGGCGCACTACATCCCGATCCAGGAGTTGACTCCGCGTTACAGGTCGCTCGAGGACCCCTGGACATGACTGACGATGTCACACCAGCCTGTCCTCGGCGCGGTCCAGACGACGCATCAGCATACTTGCTACTGCCAGGCACTCTAAGGCCTCGTCCGATGCGGCAAAAGCAGCTCTGCCGGTACCGTGCGGATTTCGCAGCCCAAGCATGGCGCCTTCGAACAGCAGCCGGAAACCTTCGCGTTCGTCCTCAGCTGCCTGGCCCGTTGTCGTGGTGATGTCAAGCTGTGGTACCCGAGCGCCGAATACAGACTCCATCAGGGTGTGTCCGGAGTCGTCGCTTGCCGTAAGCGTTCGGACACGTTCTTCGACCAACCGTAGCGCTTCGCAAACCGCCTCGGACATCCGTCCATCCGCTACCAGCGAAAGGGCAACGGAAATCGCAGGATGCAGGGTCGGCGCGGTGACCTCAGGAACCGCCGTGCGCTTACTCAATACGCAGGTAGCCTCAATGTGATCGTCAATGGCGGTCGCCCCGGGCGTGTGCGGATGGACAACATCGATCACGCCCATCATTCGTAACTCATCGCTTGGCAGACGATACTCTAAGTAGTCGCCGACTTGCACGTCCGTTCCGATCGGTAGGAGCACGGTATTGCCCTCTACCCGAGCGGGGGAACCCAGGCGTCTTCCCGCCCCTTCTTGCTGCCGTCGAATCAGCGTGACGAAGGTGGTGAAAAAAATCATCTCACACCGAAGTCCCGGCTCGTTGCACGTAACATCCGGTACAACTGGGCGTCCTTCCAGGCTAGCCCCCGGTGATCCATCGCATGGAGATTCGCGTTTGTTACATGACAGGACGGCGGAAACGGTGATCCACTCCGCACTTCGGCCCGTTGTCGCCGAGCAGGCGTGCCGCGCGGGTGTGGCCGTCCAGCCGTGCAGCCTCGGCCAGTCCCTCGTACACCGCTGCCCGGATCAGCGGATGGACAAAGGAGATCGTGCCGGAGTTCGTCGGCTCGCGTGAGCACCGCGGGTTCTGGTGCAGGATCTCCATGTCAACGAGCTGGCGGGCGGTCTGCGAGGCTTCGGCGGGTGCTAACCCGGCTAGGGCAGCCACGTGGATCAGCTTGGCATGATCACCCAGGATGGCCAGCGCGCCGCAAAAAACGGCAGCTGCTGATCCCAGCCGCGCCAACCGCAACGCCACCCTCCGCTGGACTGCTCGCGGGCCGATCTCGTGCAGGCGTGCCACTCCGGCCGAGGTCGCTTCAAGACCCTCTGCGGCGGCGGCCTCGATGAGCTCACGCAACAACAACGGGTTGCCGCCCGTGGCGGTGTGACAGGCGAGGCAGAACGCATCCTCAGCCCTTCCGGACAGCACTGCGCGGACCAGCTGCGCGGATGCCCCTGCGCTCAGTGGCGCCGGACGCAGCATCCTGGCCTGGGGATCAGTGGTGACTTGGGCGAGCAGCTGCTGGTCAACAGCCGGCTCAGCGGGCCGCGACGCCACCACCACTAATAGCGGCAACCCCTCCAACCGGGGCATGAGGTAGGCCAAGAAACGTAGCGATGGCCCATCCGACCAGTGCACATCATCGATGACCAGCAGCAACGGACCTTCGGCCAGGTTCGCCGTCAGCAAGAACAACCCGTGTAGTAGGCCGAACGACACATCTGCACTGTTTCCCGCAGCGTCAACCTGATCAAAAAGCACCGCGGCCTGCCGCGCAGCACCGGCGAGCAGATCGTCCCGTTCGGTTCTGTCCGCACTTGCCAAGACCAGCTCGAACAGCTGGCGCACAACGCCGTAGGCGAACTCGCGCTCAAGCTCTGAACCGCGGGCGACCAGCACTCGCATGCCGGCCCGCCGCGCATGGGCCCGAGCCGCGGCGAGTAGCTGGCTCTTACCGACACCGGCGGCGGCCTCCACCTGTACCAGCTGACCCGACCCCCGACACGCCGCCCCGATCAGCGCATCGAGCGCCTGTAGCTCACGCTCGCGCTCCAACAGCCCCAGATCCTGTGTTATCCGCCAATCCGCTTCCCGGCGGCTCGCGCTGTCGAGCAGGGGATGCCCGCTCTTTTTGCCCACACCCGCCGTGCCGGAAACCTTCGAGGTCGCAGTTGTTGCCCGCGCGGCGTCGAGGTCTGTCAGCGGGAGTGATCCGTCGAGTTCGCGCAGCTCACCGCCTCGGTCCGGAAAAGCCAACCGCAGACGGGGATCATTGGTAAGAATGGCGTGATGGAGTGATCGCAGTTCCGGACTGGGGTTGATACCCAGGTCCCCGGCCAACAGCGTGCTGAGGCTATGGTAGCTGTCCAGCGCTTCGGCCTGACGGCCCGAGCGATAAAGGGCGAGCATGCGTTGCGCCCAGAATCGCTCCCGCAGCGGATAACGCGTCGTTAGCTCACCCAACTCCGCGGTCATCTCCTGGTGGCGACCCACATCGAGGGCAGCATCGATGCGCAGTTCTCGGGCCAGGAGCCATTGCTCCCCTAGCCTCGGGAGAATTTCTCGGCGCAGGACGTCTGACGGCACATTCGACAATGGTTCACTGCGCCACAATTTCAGCGCATCGGACAATAACGCAGACGCCCGGCTCGATCGGCCCTGGGCAGTGGCGGCCCTCGCCTGGCGAACCAGAGTATCGAAACGGTTGAGGTCGAGGGCATGGCCAGACAAATCAATGCAATACCCCTCGGCACAGGTCACGATCGGACCGGTGGCGGCGGTAGTATACAAGGCTTGACGCAATCGCATTACATAACTACGCAAGGTACCCTGTGCACCGTCCGGTACGGCGTTGTCCCAAAGCCGAGTAATCAATTGATCGACCGCAACAACGCGGCCGGCGTCGACAAGCAACGAGGCGAGAACCACCCGCTGCTTGGCCGCCCTGATCGGCACCGGACACCCACCGGTGCACACCTCCAGCGGGCCCAGCAGTTTGAACTCAAATCTTGCCCCCACCCCGACCCCCCAGACTGCGGCAAACCAGGCGGTTCACGACACCACCCCGGTTCACGACCGCCCTCCGTGAGCATGCTACTTCGGCGCGTGATCAGCAAGTCATTATCACGTCATCGGCGCGCAACGCCGATCTGCAACCGTAGACACCGGTAACCGCCGGACGTTCCAACCCGCATGAGACGCCGGCCGCCACCCGAGACGAGAAGACCACCATCACCATTCGAACAAATTGGCGCAGATGAACCGAATGCCGTGCTGATTGGGCTGCTCAGAGAAAGGTCCATGCGCGCCTCTGGCGCTGAGCGTAGTAGGGGGAATGACCATGGCTGAGCAGGTGGGCACCATCGCTGCGCTGTGGAGGTTCCCGGTCAAGTCCATGCTGGGCGAGGAGCTCGACGCCACCGAGATGAGTAGCTCCGGTCTTGCCGGTGACCGCGCCTATGCGCTGATCGACGCCGCGACGGGAAAGGTCGTGAGCGCGAAAAGCCCGAGGCTTTGGCCGAACATCCTCAGCTGTCGAGCGCGGTTCCTCGATCCGCCCCACGCGGGCCAGGACCCACCACCGGTACGGATCACGCTACCCGGCGGCGCATCGGTGACCAGCGATGCACCCGATGCCGACACCGTGCTGTCAGATTTCCTCGGACGCAAGGTGCGACTGGCGCGGACCGCCCCGGCAGACTTCACCATCGATCAATACCACCCCGACGTTGACGGGCTGGACCCAGCCGGGAGCCGAGACACAATGGTCGAGGCGCGGATCGGATCGGCGTTCTTCGCGGAGGTAGGTTTGCCATCACCCGTTCCCGAAGGCTCCTTTTTCGACCTCTTTCCGCTCTCGGTGCTGACCACCTCTACCCTTGAGCGGCTGCGTGAGCTGACACCGCAGAGCCGCATCGACGAACGCCGTTTCCGCATGAACGTGATCGTGGCGACAGCCGGCTGGGGATTCATCGAGAACTCCTGGCTCGACCACCGTCTCATGGTCGGCGACGTCGACATCGACATCATGCAGCCCGATCCGCGGTGTGTGATGACCACCCTCGCGCAGGAGGACCTGCCGCACGACACGAACGTTCTGCGCACACTCGCCCAACACAACAGGCTCATCGTCGGCAGCGACGGACCATTCCCCTGCGCGGGCGTCTACGCAGTCGTGGCAACACCGGGAACTATCCGGCGCGGCGACCAGGCGGTGCTCGCCTAGGAGACGATCAGCGACTGTTGCGTGGGGAGAACAAGCAAATTCGTCGCGTTGGACCGATGCGTCGTCGCCGCTGCGAGATCAAACCACCTGCCGACCTCAACTGCGATCCTCATCCAACTTCCGGAGGTCTGAGCCTTGTGACAAGTGTCCGCACACAGCCACCGTCCACCAGCGCGGTGACATCATCGGAACTACGGCCCGACGCGCTCGGGTTTCCCGCGCTCTTGGCTCAGTCGATCGCTCTCATCTCACCCACGATGACCGCGGTTCTCATCATCCCACTTGCTTTTTCCAATGCCGGACAGGGCACGTGGCTAGCCTACCTGTTCGGCACCGCGATGCTGCTCTTCGTGGTATTCAACCTCAACCAGTTCGCCCGCCGATCCACCTCTCCCGGCTCGATGTACGCCTACACCGGACGTGGTCTCGGTGCGGTCGGTGGGGTCCTTTCCGGGTGGACACTGATCTGGTCGTACCTGTTCATCGGGGTGGCCGGAATGACCGGTTTCACCATCTTCTCACGGCAATTCCTTGACATCGTCGGCATGCACACCTCCATTCCAGCCTTCGTCTTCTTCGCGATCAGCGCGGTGCTCTGCTGGACGCTGGCCGTAAAGGACATCCGGCTGTCCTCCATGCTTACCCTCATCCTCGAGGGGCTTTCGGTGGTGTGCATCCTGGCACTCGCCGCGATTGTACTCTTCAAGCACGGAATCGTCATTGACACCGCCCAGGTCCATCTCGAGGGAGTGACGTTTCGCGGCATGAGCCTCGCTGTCGTCGCCTGCATCTTCAGCCTGGTCGGCTTTGAAAGTGCCACCGCACTCGGCGGCGAAGCCCGGAATCCCTTACGGACCATCCCCCCTCGCTGACCTCAACAACGTGGGCTACTTCAAGCTCCCGCTCTCGCTCGGCGCAAT